>JAEKLK010000113.1 GCA_019509895.1 Betaproteobacteria bacterium
ATACGACTTCGCCGACGGTTCCCGCCGCCACGTCGTGTCCATCGTCATCGACCACGCGCACATCGATCAGCGGTGTCGCCTGTCCCGCGGAAGCAGTGCGGCGCAGCTGGTCCTCGCTGCCGTCGAAGACGTGATCGGCGGGCTTCAGATTGGTGACGAAACCCGCCGTCTCGGTGATGCCGTACGCGTGCGACAGCGCCGGTGGCAGCGCGGCGCCCGCCTTGCGCAGCACGCCCATCGGCGTCGGCGCGCCGCCATAGATGATGGTGCGCAGGCTTGCGACGTGCGCGCCGATGCCCGGCACCTCGGCCATGATGCCGAGGATTGCGCCAGGCAGCGAGGTCATGGTGACCTTCTCGGTGGCGATGCTCTGGATCGCACGTTTCGGCTCGAATTGCACCGCGACCTGCGTACCGCCGGTGATCGGCATCGCCCAGACGGCGAACGAGGTCGCAAGATGGAATAGGGGCCCGGAATGCTGCCAGCTGTCCTCGCGCGTCACCGCCATGGCGAGTACGCCGTCCAGCCCGCCGGCGTACATGTTGCGGTTGGTGAGGCACACGCCTTTCGGTTCACCGGTCGTGCCGCTGGTGTAGTAGATCTGCATGATCTCGTCGAGCTCGGTTGCCACCGGCTGGCGCAACGGCATTGCCGCCGACAGGAGTTGCTCGTAATCGCGCACGCCGGCCGGCGCCTTGGGCAGCGCCAAGCCAACGGCGTATTGCAGATTGCCTTTCAGCTCCTCGTACATCGGCAGGAACGGTTCGGAGAAGAGCAGTGCGCGCGCATCCGAGTCCTTCAGCACATAGCGCAGCTCCGGCACCGCCAGCCGCGAGTTCACCGGCATGAATGCGAGACCGACGTGCGCGCAGGCGTAATACGCCTCGAGATAGCGGTGCGAGTTCC
Organism: Betaproteobacteria bacterium; assembly: GCA_019509895.1. Taxonomy (GTDB): domain Bacteria; phylum Pseudomonadota; class Gammaproteobacteria; order Burkholderiales; family SG8-39; genus SCGC-AG-212-J23. The sequence goes on from JAEKLK010000113.1 coordinate 907, forward strand.
AGTCGAGGATCGCGACCCGGTCGCCGCGCTTCAAGCCCAGACCCAGCAGCGCGGCGGCGAGACGATGCACGCGCTCGCCCAGCGCCTTGTAGTCCAAGCGCAGCGCACCGTCGACCACCGCCGTGCGGTGCGGATAAAGCGCAATCGCGCGGCTCAGGACGTGATGGAGCGGATACATCAGGCGCGTCCTTTCGCGCCGAAAAACTCGTCGAAGCGCTCGAGCAACATAAGGAGGGCCTCGGCCTCGCCATTTCTGAGCAGGCGGCGCAGGGTCTGCTCCTGACGCTTCATCTCTGGCACGAGCTCGTTGTAATAGCGCCAGCCGTTCGCGGTGAGCGTGACGTGGTGCGCGCGCCGGTCATCGTGCAGCCGATGGCGCGCGACGAAGCCGCGCCGCTGGAGCTGGGCGAGCGCGCGGCTGATGGCCACCTTGTCGAGCATGCTGATGCCGCAAAGCTCGGTCGCGGTCAGCGGCTCATGGTTGGCGAGAATCGCCATCGTGCGCCACTGCGCCGTCGTCAGCGGATTGCGGCGGCTCTTGTAGATGCGCGAGGCGTCGCGCAGCATGCGCGTCGCGACCACGGCCAGCCGGTAGGGCAGGTAGTCGGCGAGCCAGAGAATGTCTTCGTGCGACGGCTTCGGCGGGCGTCTCATGCGAGCTCGGCCCGGATCCACTGCCACAACTCGCCCGGTCGCTCCACCTGCGCGTTGTGGCCCGCGCCGTCGATGATCTGGGCCCGTGGGTCGTAAGGCGCCATGTCGGCCGCATTCACCATCGGGTCCTTGCTGCCCGCGGCGAGCCGCAGCGGGCATTGCATCGCGCCCACGAGCGGCGCCAGCTCGGGGCCGGCGGCGGCATTGATCATCGGATCGGCGGCGAGGCGCCACTTGCCGTTCTCCTCGCGCACGCCGCTTTGCGCGATCGGGCTGCCGGCATCCACGAGTCCGAAGAGTCCCGAGACCTTGAGGTAGCGTTCCACCGCTTGCTCCTTGGCGTCGAAGAGCTTGGCGGGCGTCCGCGCGAGCGCATGCAGCTTCGGCGCCTCGTCGGGCGCCCAGCGGATCTTCACGCCGAAGGCGATGACCTTGCGCACCTTCACGCCGTACCACCCGGTCGCGAGCGCCATGCCGACGACGCCGCCCATCGAATGGCCGACGATGTCGACCTCTTCATGCTGCTGCAGCAGCGCGGCGACATCCGCGGCGTAGCCGGCATAGCCATAGGGCGCCTGGTGCGGCGAGCGGCCATGGCCGCGCAGATCGGGCGCGATCCAGCGCCGATCGATGCTCTTTTCCATAGTCCGCCAGACGTCGGCATTTGCACCGAGGCCGTGAATCAGCACGAGGCGCCGCTCGCCGCCCTCGCCTCCTTGGCGATGCCAGAGCGTCATATCTTGCGCTCGCGCCCGGCCCAGAACGGGTCGCGCAGCCGCCGCTTGGCGATCTTGCCCGGCCCGGTCTTCGGCAGCTGCTCCTTCGAGAAGTCGACCGACTTCGGGATCTTGTAGCCGGCGATCTTGCCGCGGCAGAAGCCGATAATCTCCTCCGCCGTCGCCGCGGCGCCTTCGCGCAACACGCAAATCGCTTTCACGGCTTCGCCCCATTGCGCATCCGGCACGCCAATGGCGGCGACCTCGAGCACGGCCGGGTGTTGCGAGAGCACGTTCTCGATCTCCACCGAATAGACGTTCTCGCCGCCGCTGATGATCATGTCCTTCTTGCGATCGACGATGAACAGGCGACTCTGCTCGTCGAGATAGCCCATGTCGCCCGTGTGGTACCAGCCATTCTTCAGCGCCTCGGCGGTGTGCGTCGGTTTCTGCCAGTACTCGCGCATCACGCGCGCGCCGCTGACGACCACCTCGCCGACCTGGCCTTTACGGAGCGGCTTGTCGTCGTCGCCGAAAATCTCCAGGCGAATGTGCGCCACGGCCCGCCCGGCGTTATGGGTGAGCGCGAGTTGTTCGGGCGTGCCCTCGACGAAGAAGTCTTTCGGGTCGGCGAGCGTCGTGATCCCGGAAGTCTCGGTGATGCCGAAGCCGTGGATGTACTTCGTCGGCAGCGCCTTCACCGCCTTTTGCAGGATGCCGAGCGGCGTGGGCGAGCCGCCGTACATGATGAGGCGCAGGCTGGAGAGATCGTAGTCGCGAATCTTCGGATGGTTGGCCATCATGTTGATGAGCGTTGGCGGCACGCCAGCGCCGGTCGGCTTCGTGCGCTGGACAACTTCCATCATCCTTTCCGGCGTGAAGTGCAGCATCACCTGCGTTGCGCCGAGGAGCGGCATCGACCAGACCGACCACGCGTCGACCAGGTGGAACATCGGCGCGGCGTGCAGCCAGATGTCCTCGCTGGTAAGTCCGAGCCCGACGATCGCATCGAACGCGCTCGCGATCATGTTGCCGTACGTCAGGCACACGCCCTTGGGCTCGCCGGTGGTGCCGCTCGTGTAGTAGATCTGGCAGATGTCGTCCAGCTCCACCGTCGCCACCGAAGAATCGGGCTTGCCGCCAGCGAGGAAGGCCTCATAGTCCTTGATCAGCACCTCGATTTTCTGGTCCGCGACGGCGCCGAGGAACGGCTCGGTGACGATCAAGGCCTTGGCGCCGGAGTCATTCAGCACGTACTTCAACTCCGGCGGCGCCAGGCGCGAATTCAGCGGCAGCAGGATCATCCCGGCCTGCGCACAGGCGTAGTACGCCTCGGCGTAGCGGTACGAGTTGCTGTCGAGGATGCCGACGCGGTCGCCGCGCTTCACGCCTTTCGCTTTCAAAGCGCCGACCAGCATGTCGACCCGCCGGCCAAGCTGCTCGAAGGTGAAGCGCTTCTCGCCATCCCAGACGGCGAGGCGGTCCGGATACAGCGCGCGGGCGCGCGGCAGGATGTGCGAGATGGGGAACATGTGGGGCGTCTCCCTATTTGCCCTTGAATTTGGGCTTGCGCTTTTCCTTGAACGCTTGCATGCCTTCCTTGTGGTCTTCCGAGAGCACGAGCACGCTCTGTCCGAGGCGCTCGATGTAGCGGCCGGTGTGCATGTCCGCGTTCAGGCACAGATTGATGACGTGCTTGCCCATGCCCATGGCGAAGGGCGCCTTGTCGAGCAGGCGCTCGGCGTAGGCATAGGCTTCCTTCATCAAATCCTTGGCCGGCACCACGTGATTGATGAGGCCGATGCGCCACGCTTCCTGGGCATCGATCGGCTCGGCGTTGATGATCAGCTCCTTGGTCTTGGCGAGGCCGACGAAATGGATCATCCGGTTGCAAGCGCCGCTCGCCGGGATGCAGCCGATGTGGTTCTCGATCAGGCAATACTTGGAATCGTCGGCGCCGAGCAGGATGTCGCAGGAGAGGGCGAGCTCGACACCGCCGCCATAGCAAAGCCCATTGATCGCGGCGATCACCGGCTTCTCCAGCGCCTCGAGGTTGTCGAAGCCCATATGGTTCTGCCGGTAGTAGAAGCGAAATTGCGCCGGGTTAAACTTGTCGCTGCCGAGCACCGTGATATCGACGCCGGAGGAGAAGGCGCGCCCGTTGCCGGTGATCACGAGCACCCTGATCTTGTCGTCGTACGCGCATTTGGAGATGACCTCGCTCCACTCCTGGAACATCTTCTGCGTGAAGCAGTTGAGGCTCTTCGGGCGGTTGAGGGTCATGGTGGCCATGCCGTTGTCGCGCACATCGAATGTGATGGTTTCGTAAGACACGCTTGCTCCTTCTGTTGGGATCTATTTGTTGCGGAAATTGGGCGGCCGCTTCTCGCGGAACGCGCGATTGCCCTCGCGCGCATCTTCGGAGCGGATCA
>JAEKLK010000179.1 GCA_019509895.1 Betaproteobacteria bacterium
TGCTGTCGGGGCGGGTGGACCTCGCCATCACGGCGATCATTCCGCAGGGATTTTCCGGCACGCCGCTCATGCCACTGCGCATGATGCTGGTCGCGCACCCCGAGCATCCGCTGCACAAGCTCGGCCGGCCGCTGACGATGCGCGACCTGCGTGGGCAGAGGCAGCTCGTCGTGCGCGAGACCGGTGAACTTCGCCCGACGAAGACCTCCATCGAGGCGGCGCAGCGCTGGACCGTGAGCCACATGTCGACGGCTATCTTCGCCGCGTCGATGGGCTTCGGCTACGGCTGGTTTCCGGAGGAGCGTATCCGCAGTGAGCTACAGCGCGGCGCGCTGAAGCCGCTGCCATTGGGCGAGGGCAGCGAGCGCCTGGGACAGCTCTATGTGGTCTATGCCGACCGCGAAAACGCGGGACCCGGCACGCTGCGGCTCGCGCAGATCATCCACGAGCGGGTGAAGGAGGAGTGCGCCGCGGGGAATTTTGAAGCCCGGCGCTCAGCAACCGGCCGCAAACGCCGCGCGCGCCGCTAGCGCGGACGCCGGAACCATTTGGTGATGATCGCCTTGTAGCCGGTGCGCACCGGCGTGCCGTGATGCAGCGTGTCGTAGTTGCCGCTGCCGTCGGAACGCAGGTTGTTCCAGATGACGGCGGAGCCCTGCTTGGGCGGCACGGCCAGGCCGACATTGACGAATTTCGTCTCGCCGCCGGCTTCGACGTCGTTCAGGTAGATCATGAAGGTCCAGGTGCGCTGGCCGAGCGTGCGCGTCGCGTTGCGCTCGAGCTCGTACGGCTCGAAGTAATCGGTGTGCGGCTTGAACTCCTGCCCGAGCTCGTAGTATTGCCCCTGGCTCGGCTCTGCCATCGCGGGATCGATGCCCATCGCGCCGCAGATGCGCTCGTCGAGCATGCGCACTGCCTTTTCGCCGCCGACGAGATCGCAAGTGCGGCTAGTGCGGAATGAGTTGTCCGCCGTGCCGTCGTGGCTGATGGTGGAAGGCCGCAGGTGCTGCTTGATGATGTCGATCAGCTCCTCGCATTCCGCCGGCTCGAGGAAGCGCTCGGCGGTGTAGAGTTCGACGCGGTCCGACGCAAACCGCTTCAGCGCCACGCGGCGGATGTTGAGCTCACGCTCGGCCGCCTCGGGCGTGAAGCCTTCGCGCACCAGCGTACTGAAGAGGTCGCCGATGGCGCAGCCGCGCGCAACGTTGTGCGCGACCCAGTCCTTCCATTCCTGCGGTAGCTCGGTGCGTGCCATCCGGCATGGACAGCATGCACCAGCGAGGGTTCCGGTGCTACCTCAGGCGTCGCGTACCATCGCCGTCGCAGTTTGTGGACACAGCTCGCGGAACTGCGCTGTCTCCCGGATCGCAGGCGGCAGCGAGTCACGCCGGACCTCGGCGAACCCCAAGCCGCGGAACAATGCTTGAGCGTCTGTCGTAAGCAAGAAAAGCCGCCGCACGCCGCCTTCGGTCGCCCGGCGGATGATTTCATCGCACAGCGCACGCGCGATGCCGTTCCCGCGTGATGCCGCGCGCACCGCGACGGAGCGAACGAGCCCGATGGCCCCGTAGGTTTCCAATCCTGCCGTGCCGCATAGGCCACGGTCGGTGCGCGCTACAACGAAGATAACGTTGTCGCTTATGTCGTCGATAGGCAGACGGCAGTCCGCGAGCAGCGCTTTCACCTCGGCGAGCGTATGGCTCCCGCCAAGGGTGATACCGGCTGGGAGCGGCAAAGCGCGCGCGGCGCTCATCTTGCGCAGCAGGCGGTTTTCGCTGAGTCTTTAGATGCGGCCGTGCGCGTATCACTGCCGTACACCGGCACGTTGTCAAGCGTGTGGAATGATTCCCAGGCCACCCCTTGCGGGTCGAGGGTCCAGTACTTGTCGCTCTTCGCGTAGCAACAGTTCGCGCCTTTCTGTGCCGTCGTCGACACGTCCGCCTGTGCCAGGCGAGTGCCGATCTCCTCGAGCTCGTCGCCGTTTTCGGCCTGCAGCCCGAGGTGATCGACGCCGGTCTTGGCGCAGCGGTTGGAGATGGCGAAGTTGATGCGCGGGTCCTCGAGCATCCACTTCGCGTAGTCCGGCTTATTCACCGCCGGCGCCGCACCGAAGAGCGCCGAATAGAAGCGGATGCTTTGCTCGAGATCACTGACGGCGACGTGTACGTGGAAGCGCTTCATGATCCTTTCCTTTCGTGAGTGGACGTGGGGCACAGGACCGGCCAGCGCAGCAGTTCTCAGTCAGGTAGCCGATCAGCTGATTCATGTTCTCGAAGTCGGCGCTGTAGATGATGAAGCGCCCGTCCTGCCGGCTTTTCACCAGGCCGGTGCGTGCCAGGTGTGCCAGATGGAACGAGAGCGTGGCGGGCGGCAACCCCAGGTCTTCGCCAATGCGCCCCGCGGACAGGCCTGCCGTTCCGGCTTCGACCAGCAAGCGGTACACCTTCAGGCGCGTCTCCTGTGCCAGCGCCGCGAGGGCGTCCACGATCGCGCTCATTTCCATACTTCCAGAATAATGGAAATAATGGGCCGTTGTCAAGTACGAAAATTCTTGCCGTGGGTTAGTGCCACACCTCGGCGGCGACCTCAACGATGCGCGCGAGCTTGGCCCACTGCTCCTCCTCCGTGAGCAGGTTGCCGTGGTGCGTGCTGGAGAAGCCGCATTGCGGCGACAGGCAGAGGTTCTCGAGGGCCACATGCTTCGCGGCTTCGTCGATGCGGCGCTTTAGCGCGTCCTTCGGCTCCAGCACGCCGGATTTCGTCGTGACGAGACCGAGCACCACTTTCTTCCCGCGCGGCAGCTGGCGCAGCGGGCCGAAGCCGCCGGCGCGCTCGCTGTCGTACTCCATGAAGAAGCCGTCCACGTCCGCGGTGAACATCGCCGCCACCACGTCGTCCTGGTAGCCGCCGGCGGCGAACCAGGTGCTCCTGAAGTTGCCCCGGCAGGTATGCATGGTGACGGCGAGGTCGCGCGGCCGGTCGCGCAGCGCCTGGTTGATCGCTTTCGCGTACACCGGCGCGAGCGTCGCCGGATCGTCGCCGTTGCGGCGGAAGTTCTCGCGCACCTTCTCGTCGCACAGATAGGAGAAGCCGACGTCATCGAGCTGCAGATAGCGGCAGCCGGCGTCGTAGAGATGGCGGATTGCCTGGCGATACGCGGCGCTGATGTCCGCCCAGAACTCGTCGAGGTCGGGATAAACCGCGCGGGAAATCGCATTGCGCCCGCCGCGCATGTGTGCGGTGCCGGGCGAGGGAAGGGTGAACTTCGGCGTGCGCCGCGTTACGGATTTCAAATAGGTGAAGTGGTCCACCATGATCGGCCGCGAGCAGGCGACCTTGCCGGCGACGCTCGCCATCGGCGGAACGTCGTCGGCGTCAAAGGTGAGCCCGGCGGCTCTCACCAGCTCGATGCCTTCGAGCTGCTTCAGGAAATCGAGATGCCAGAAATCGCGTCGGAATTCGCCGTCGGTGATCGCTTGCAGGCCGATCTCTTCCTGCTTGCGCACGGCACGCTCGATCGCGCGGTTCTCGACTGTTCGCAGCTGCTCGGCAGAGAGCGCGCCGGCCTTGGCTCTGGCACGCGCTTCCCGCAGCTCGGTGGGACGGAGGAGGCTGCCGACCTGGTCGGCGTGAAAGGGCGCGATCATGCGGCGAGTTTACGCCGCCATCCCTTCGTGGTGCGCTCGAACGTATCGCCGCCCGCGAGAGCGAAGTCGGCGCCATCCCAGCCGTAGCGCTCTACCCGCACGCGGGACCCCGCGATGTGCAGGACATTGAACGAGTTCACCTCGCCGCGCGCGCGTATCGAGGTAGCCGTACCGGCCTGCACGACCAGTGCGGCGAAACGCTCGATCGCGTAACGGGCAGTGGTGTCGCCCACATGACTCGTGTGCAGGTGTCCGGCGAGCAGGATGTCGGCGCCGCAGGCGGCAAACGCCTGCATCGCGAGCCGCGCCCGGCCAACGATGGCCCGCGGCTCGTGGCCCGGCGGCAGGTCGAATGGATGGTGCGTCACTACCAGCTTGATGACGCCCTCGCCGACTCCGGCGAGGCGTTCCCGTACGCGAGCGATCTGTGCGCTGTTGATGCGCCCGCCCTTGAACACTGCCGAGCGCGCGGTGCTCACGCCGATGACCGCGATCTCATCGTCCACGAACGCCGGCTCGACCTCTTAGCTGATGTAGCGGCGGTATTTGGCGCGCGGCTGCAGGAAACGTTGCCAGAGGTTGTAGAGAGGAACGTCGTGGTTTCCGGGCACGACCAGGACCGGCTGCGGTAGCGTGTCGAGAAAGCGGCGCGCGTCGCGAAACTGCGCCGACTTGGCGCGCTGGGTGAGGTCTCCCGAGACGACGACCACATGGGGCGCCGCTTCGCGCGCGCGCCGTGCGAGCGGCGCCAGCAGCCGCGGATCGACGCGGCCGAAATGCAGGTCGGAGAGGTGGACGACGGTTCTCACGGCGCCATGACACGAAGCGCGCGCGGGCGGATGCGGTAGCGAAGCGGAAGATCGAGCGCCGTCACTTCGCCGTCTGTGGCGACCAGCAGCCGCTTATGCCGACTTCCGATGCGAAGCTCGGTCGCGGTGGCCGCTTCGAAGTCGCGCGACTGCTCCAGGCGCCCGCACAAGGCGCGCACGGCGAGCGCGAGAAGCGCGAGGCGGCCGCCGCGGTGGCTGACATAGATGCTCAGCATGCCGGCGTCGAGCCGCGCGCGCCGACCAATGTCGAAGCCCTGCATCTCGTAGGCATTGTTGCCGACGAAGACGAAGGGCGTGCGGCGCGCAACGCTCTTGCCGTCGAGCTCGAGCGCGAGATCCATGAACGGATGGCTGCGCAGCACCGTGTGCGCCGCCCAGAGCATCGCCTGCCACTTGCCCCGCCCGAGGCGCCGCTGCTGCCGGGCGCGCCGATGCACCATCGTCGGATAGAGTCCGATGCTCGAGTTGTTGAGGAAGAAACGGCCGTTCACCTCGCCGACGTCGATCTCGCGAGCGCGGCCCTCGAGCGTGGCGACCACCGCATCCGCTGGATCGAGCGGAACGCCGAGATCGCGCGCAAAGTGGTTGAGCGTGCCGAAGGGAATGACGCCCAGCGCGGTCTCGCTGCCGACGAGCGCGCTCGCCACGGCGTTGAGGGTGCCGTCGCCGCCGGCCGCCACGACGAGCGGTGGATGCTCGTGCGCCGCTTCGCGAGCGAGCGTCGGGATATCAGCGCCCCGTTTCGCGACGCGCGGCGATACTTCGGCGCCGGCGGCGCGATAGAGGCCGGCGAGGCGCTCGACCCCGCCTGCGTTCGCGCTGCCGGAGCGCGAATTGAGGATGAGCGGAATCGTGCGCATGCGGCCGCACAGGCAAGGAACGAGCCGGGGTCATCTACAATCGACTGACCATGAGCGAGCTTCCGGAACGCGATCTTTCCGACGAGCAGAAGATGATGCGCGACAGCTGCCGCGACTTCGTCGACGACTTCGTCACGCCCTTCATCCGCCAGAACTGGCAGCGCGAGTGGCTGATGGACCCGCACGAGCGCCTGCCGCGCTCCATTCTCGAGCAGGCCGACCGCATCGGCATCCGCACGCTCGCCGTGCCCGAGGAATACGGCGGCGTGCAGCTGGAAGGCGCGTCCGAGGTGCGCACCTTCGCCCTGATCGCCGAGGAGATCGCGCGCGGCGACTCGGGGCTCGCCGACAAGCTGGTGCAGAACTGGAAGGTGTCGGTGCTGCTGCGCAGGTTCGCGCCGAAGCACCTGCAGGAGAAATGGTTCACGCGCCTGGTGGCCGACCCATCATTCCTGCTCGCGCATTGCCTGACCGAGCCGCGCGGCGCATCCGACCGCTGGCTGCCGTACAACGTGCCCGAAGCCGCGATGCATACGCGCGCGGTGCGCGACGGCGATCATTGGGTCATCAACGGCCGCAAGCAGTTCATCAGCAACGGCTACGACGCGTCGCTGTTCGTGGTGTACGCGAACACCGACCCGAAGGTCGGCATGCTGCAGGGGACGTCGAGCTTCCTCGTGCCGCGGGACACGCCGGGCCTCACCATCGCCCGCTGCAACGAGACGATCGGCTGCCGTTTCATGAACAACGGCGAGCTGGTCTTCGAGAACCTGCGTGTGCCTGCCGACCATCTGCTCGTCGAGAGCAATGCGCTCGGCGCCGCCGGCATCTATTTCCGGCCGGGCAAAATCATCCAGGCGGCGAAGAACCTTGGCGTCGGCATGGCGGCGTACGAGCGCACCGCCGACTACGTGCAGCACTACGTGCAGGGCGGCCGCATTCTCATCAAGCACCAGGCGGTGGCGCTACGCCTCGCGGACATGGCGACGCGCCTCGCCGCCGTGCGGGCCCTGGTGCGCGAGGCGGCACGCGCGGTCGATGCTTCGGCGCCGGACGCCGACGCGCTTTGCAACATGGCGAAGGTGTTCGCCTCTGAGGAGGTGCTGCGCGTAGCGCAGCACGCTCTCGAGCTGCACGGCGGCAACGGCGCCATGCTCGGCTTCGGCATCGAGAAGCTCTGGCGCGACGCCTCGATCTTCCTGCACATGGACGCCACCGCCGACATCTCGCGCTTCAAGATTGTGAAGTCGCTGTTTCCGGCGACTGCCGGTGCCTACGCCGGCCCGGAAAGCTGATCAGTCCTTCGAGGCGCCGGTCCAGCCGCGCGCGGTGATGTCGAAGGCGCCGCCGTCCGGATCGTGGTACTTCACCTCGTAGAAGCCGCCGCCCGCGTCGGGCTCTCCCATCCAGTGCGTCCCGCCGGCAGCTTCGATGGACGCGCGGGCCTTCGGCACGTCCTCGACGATGAAGCCGAAATGATGGGCGCCGACGTACCCCGAGCCGCGCTTGCCCGCGTATTCCTCTTTCCTGTAGCGAAGCAGGGCGAGGTTCATGACGCCGTCGCTGAGGTACACGCCGCTCGCGCCGTCCCAGTCGGTGCTGCCGACGCGCCGCAGCCCGAACGCCTGCATGTAGAACTCGGCCGCCTTTTCCGGGTCCGGCACGGTGATCGCGAGATGCCGTAGCTTTGCCATGGCACTATTCTGACGCATGCTTGAAGCGCTCCTCGTTCCCCGCATCCGTGACCTCGGTGACGGCTTCCAGGTGCGCCGTGCGCTGCCAGCGGCGAAGAAGCGCACGGTGGGCCCATACGTGTTCTTCGACCAGATGGGTCCCGTCGCGCTCGAGCCCGGGAAAGGCCTCGACGTGCGTCCGCATCCGCACATCGGCCTCGCCACGGTGACCTATCTCTTCGAGGGCGAGATCGTGCATCGCGACAGCCTCGGCACGTTGCGGTCGATCCGGCCCGGCGATGTCAACTGGATGACGGCGGGGATGGGCATCGTGCACTCGGAGCGCACGCCGTCCGAGCTGCGCGCCACCGGCTCGCGCATCTTTGGCATCCAGCTCTGGGTCGGTCTGCCGGCGAGCGACGAGGAGGTCGCTCCGGCGTTTCAGCACGTGCCGGCGGCACGGCTGCCGGTGCTGGAGGGCGATATCCGGCTGATACTCGGTGAGTGGCGCGGCGCGCGCTCGCCCGTGGCAACGCGCAGCCCGATGCTCTACGCCGACGCGCCGCTCGCGGCCGGCAGTGCGCTCGAGCTCGACTTCCGCTACGCCGAGCGCGCTGCGTATGTCGCTTCCGGCGTCATCGAGCATGAGGGCGAGACGTACGACGCCGGAGACATGCTGGTCTTTGCCCCCGGTGCCGTGCCGCGCATCGCAGCCGCACGCGATGCGCGGATTCTGCTGCTCGCCGGAGAGCCGCTCGACGGCGAGCGCTTCGTCTGGTGGAACTTCGTCTCCAGCCGCCGAAAGCGCATCGCGCAGGCCGCGGCCGACTGGAAGGCGGGGCGCTTCGCGCGCGTTCCGGGCGAGACGGAATTTATCCCGCTCCCGGACAACGCACCGCAGGACGTTCACTACCCGTAGCTTTCCTGGCCGCAAGGTTCGGGAATTGCTTCCGACTGGCTCATGCAGCGGAGCGAGCGCACCTGAACTGGCGCGCGAGTCCGCGGTCGAGACTAGAGGTCGGACTCGCGATGAGAAAAGGCTTTTACAGCGGCACCGCCCGGAAAATTTCCGCGACGGCGCCGGCCGACCCGCAATCGCTACGCGAGCCGACTAAGCCGGAGGTCACACAAACCCGCACCCGCCGGTGGCGGGCGTTCTACAAGCGTCACGAAAAGCCGCTGCTCGTGCTCGCCGGTGCTTTCGCCGCCGTGGGGCTTATCGCGTTGCACGGCTCGTTCATGACGCCGCCGCAGGTCATCACGCAGGACGACATCGACCAGGCGGTGACGCGCACGCTCGAGACGAAGATCCTGCCGTCGCCCGCGATCAAGGCATACCAGGCGGTGCGGCCCTCGATCGTGCGCGTGCGCGCGATCGGCGATGGCCTGGAGCAGGACGAATACTTCCAGCGCGCCGTCGGCAGCGGCGTCGTGATCATCAACCGTGGCGTGATCCTCACCAGCCTCCACGTCGTCGCGGGCGCGAGCCGCGTGCGCGTGCAGTTCGAGGATGGTAGCGAGTCCGACGCCGCGATCGTCAGCCGCCAGCCGGAGCACGACCTGGCCGTGCTGCAGGCGAGCCAGATTCCCGACGACCTGCAGGCAGCCACGCTGCGCTCCGCCAAGCAGCTGATCGAAGGCGAGCATGTGACGGCGGTTGGCTTCCCGTTCGGCATCGGCCCGTCGGTATCGCACGGCGTCATCTCCGGACTGCGGCGCCAGTACCAGTCGCCCGACGGGGAGCGCGTGCTTTCCAACCTGATCCAGTTCGACGCCGCCGCCAACCCCGGGAGCTCCGGTGGGCCGCTCGTCAATGCCGCGGGCGAGGTGATCGGTATCGTCACCGCCATCCTGACCACCAGCGAGAAGGCCGGCTTCTCCGGCATCGGCTTCGCAGTGCCGATCGAGATCGCCGCCGGCGCCGCCGGCCTGCCGCCGTTCTAGGCTCATGACGTTCCTCTGGCCCACCTCGCTCTGGCTCCTCTGCCTGCTGCCGGTAATGGTGGCGCTTTACGTCCATATTCTGCGGCGGCGCAAGAAGTTCGCGCTCTCCTACTCGAACCTTGCGCTCGTGAAGACCGCCCTCGGCGCGAGTGCCGGCTGGCGCCGCCATGTCCCGCCCGCGATCTTCCTCGTCTCGTTCGCCGTCATGCTGCTTGCGCTCGCACGGCCGGCGGCGGTGATGACGTTGCCCTCGCAGCACGAGACGGTGAGCCTGGCGATGGATGTCTCCGGCAGCATGCGCGCCGACGACGTTAAGCCGACGCGTCTTGCGGCGGCGCAGGCGGCGGCGCGTGCCTTCCTGAAGGACACGCCGAAGACCACGCGCGTCGGCCTGGTCGCCTTTGCCGGCAGCGCCGCATTGGTCCAGGCGCCGACGCACAATCGCGACGATATCCAAGCTGCGATCGAGGCGCTGCAGCTGCAGAACGCGACGGCGGTCGGCAGCGGCATCCTCGTCTCGCTGAAGGCTATCTTTCCCGACCAGGATTTCGAGATCCGCTCGTTCGGCGGGCTGCGCGCCGGCGGCGGCAGCGCGGCGGCGGGCGGCTCGCGTGCGCTCGGCGTCCCCAAAAGCGACGTGAAGCCGGTGCCACCGGGCTCCTACAAGTCGGCGGTCGTCATCCTGCTCACCGACGGGCAGACCACCACTGGGCCGGATCCGGTCGACGCGGCGCGTCTCGCGGCCGAGCGCGGCGTGCGCGTGTTCACCATCGGCGTCGGCACGCCCGACGGGCAGATCCTCACCGGAGAAGGCTGGTCCATCCGCGTGCGCCTCGACGAGGATGCGCTCAAGGTGATCGCCGACATGACGCGCGCCGAATATTTCTTCGCGGGCAATGCGCCCGATCTGAAGAAGATCTACGAGGGGCTGAACTCCAAGCTGGTGATGGAGAAGAAGGAGACGGAGGTGACGGCCGTCTTCACCGCCGTTGCAGCGATGCTCGCGCTTCTCGCGGCCGCGATGTCGCTTCTCTGGTTCAACCGCCTGCTCTAGCCGCCGGCCTGTAAAATCGGGCGCTTTTCGTCAAGCGCCCATGGCATTGATCGTCCAAAAGTACGGCGGCACCTCGGTCGGCTCGGCCGAGCGCATCAGAAACGTTGCCCGCCGCGTCGCCAAGTGGCGCGCCGCCGGGCACGACCTGGTCGTCGTGCCGTCGGCCATGGCGGGCGAGACCAACCGGCTGATCGGGCTGGCGAAGGAAATCCAGCCGCAGCCCGATCCGCGCGAGCTCGATGTGGTCGCCGCCACCGGCGAGCAGGTGACGATCGGACTGCTCAGCATGGCGCTCCTCGAGCTCGGGCTCAAGGCGAAGAGCTACAGCGGCTGGCAGGTGAAGATCTCCACTGACTCGGCGTTCACCAAGGCGCGCATCACGACGATCGAGGACACGGCGATCCGCCGCGATCTCGCCGCGGGCACGGTGGTGGTCGTTGCGGGCTTCCAGGGCGTCGACCAAGCGGGCAACATCACCACGCTCGGGCGCGGCGGCTCGGACACCTCCGCCGTCGCGCTTGCCGCGGCGCTGAAGGCGAGCGAGTGCCAGATCTTCACCGACGTCGACGGTGTCTACACCACCGATCCGCGCATCGTCCCGGAGGCGCGGCGGCTGCGCACCGTCACGTTCGAAGAGATGCTGGAAATGGCCGGCGCCGGCTCGAAGGTCCTGCAGATCCGCTCGGTGGAGTTCGCCGGCAAGTACCGGGTACCGACGCGCGTGCTGTCGAGCCTTACCGACCCGATGATGCCGGTGGCCGAGGAAGCGCAAGCCGGCACGCTAATCACGTTCGAGGAAGATCCGATTATGGCGATGGAGAAAGCGGTCATCAGCGGCGTCGCGTTCAACCGCGACGAAGCGAAGATCACGGTGCACGACGTCCCCGACCGGCCGGGCATTGCCTATGCCATTCTGGGGCCGATCGCCGATGCCAGCATTGACGTCGACGTGATCGTGCAGAACGTCGGCCACGACGGCATGACCGACATGACATTCACGGTCCATCGCAACGACTATGCGAAGGCGATGAAGATCCTGAAGACGCAGGTGCAGCCGCACATCAAGTGCCGCGACATCTCCGGCGACGAGCGCATCGCCAAGGTGTCGATCGTCGGCATGGGCATGCGCTCGCATGCCGGCATCGCGGCGCAGATGTTCCGCACGTTGGCCGAGGAGGGCATCAACATCCAGATGATCTCCACCTCCGAAATAAAGATCACGGTGGTGATCGAGGAGAAATACACGGAGCTCGCCGTGCGCGTCCTGCACAAGGCGTTCGAGCTCGAGCAGGCCTGACTATGGCCGCCGCTGCGCGCCGATCGCGGTAAAGAGCGCCGTGAGCAGGAGGAGCCCGAGCACCACGACGCGAGTCTGCGAGTTGCCGGCGACCAGATGCACCGGCGTCGCGATCAGCGAAGCGATGAAGGAAAGATACGCGACCTTGAACATCGCACCGTCATTGTGCGGCCGCGGTGGCCGCGCGCCATTCTCCAGGCGGATGACGCCGCTGGTCCCTTGAGCCTGTCGCCCGGTTAAGCGCGCGGCGCTTGGCGCTTGTAATTGGTGCCCCGCGTCAACGCCAGCCGCAGTCGTTCATCGACTCGATGAACACGCGTTTCAGGCGCGGATCGGTGCGCTTGATCGTGTGGTCCAGATCGTCCATCACCGCGTGCGCGCGGCCGCGCGGCACGTCGCAGGCGATGTTGAGGCTCACCGCCGCGAGGATATAGTCGGGGCCCACGTGCATGGTGAGCACCTCGTTCACACGCTCGACCTCGGGATAGCGGCTCGCGAGCCGCTGGATCTCGGCCACCACCTCGCGATTGGCGCTCTCGCCGATCAGCAGGCCCTTGGTTTCGAACGCGAGCCAGCACGCCGTGCAGGCGAGAATGAGGCCGATCACGATCGAGGCCGCCGCGTCGAACATCGGGTTACCGGTGTAGTGATAAAGCGCCACGCCTGCGGCGGCGACCGCGAGGCCGGCGAGCGCCGCGCTGTCTTCGAAGAGCACCGCGATGACCGTGGGGTCCTTGCCTCGGCGCACCGCTTCGAAAACGCCGCGCTGCCCGCGCATGCGGCCGAACTGGCGGTAGGCGACGTACCAGGAGCCTCCCTCAAAGGCCATCGCGACCGCGAGCACTACGTAGTTGATGAACGGGTTCGCGAGCTTCGCTGGCTCGCGCAGGTGCCGCCAGCCCTCGTAGAACGAGACGCCGGCGCCCGTAGCGAAAACCAGCAGGGCAACGACGAAAGTCCAGAAGTAAACCTCCTTGCCGTAGCCGAACGGGAAGCGCGCGTCCGGCGGCCGCTTCGCCCGGCGCATGCCGTACAGGAGGAGGGCCTGGTTGCCGCTGTCCACGAGCGAATGGACCCCTTCCGACCACATCGCGGAGCTTCCGGTGAAGCCGGCGGCAAGGAACTTGGTGACGGTAATGGCGAGGTTCGCACCGAGGGCGGCGTAGACACTCTTTTTCGATCCGGCAGGCACGCGCGCGGCGCTGCAAGGCGCGTACCGCTAGCCCGCGCGCATCACGCGAAACCGGGCCCGGACGCGATTTTGTTTTGTAGAATGCGCCTTCCTCCGGAGTGATGCCCGAGCGGCCGAAGGGGGCGCCCTGCTAAGGCGTTATACGGGCTAAACCCGTATCGAGGGTTCGAATCCCTCTCACTCCGCCACTTCCACTAGTCCAATCTGACCCTTGCCGCCCGGGGTCCTCCTCAGCGAAAATGCGCTCGGGAGGGGTTCTGGAAACGTGACGGTGGCTCAACGCACCGCAAGCCGCGTGGACGGCGCTATGTCGCCGTCCGACAACGCACACAACGCACCACCGTCGAGCGCGGATGTGCGTGCCGAGCCGCTGCGCGCAGCACCGCAGGATGCGTGGGACGGAAGGGTGGATGCGTATCTTGAGGAAGTCGATCGCCAGTTAGCAGCCGAGCCGCCGACGAAAACCGAGCCGGTCAGGCGCGCCCCGCCCCCGGAGGCTGCACCGCTGTCGGACGTGGCACCGCCATCGGAGCCGCTCCCGGCCTCGATGGCAATCAGCCGCTACGAGGAACTGGTCTCGGAGCGGCTGATCGAAACTGAGCCGGTCGAGCCAACGCCGGCGTGGCGCAGGCATATGCGAAGCATCATCGCCGGCGCCCTGCTCTTGCTGTTGGCTGCGCTCGCCATGGTCGCCTTCTTCTGGCGCACGCTCGCTCCGAGTACGCCCGATAACATCACCCTTCGGCCACCGGCGAAGGAGCGGGCGGTCAATGCGCGACCGCTCGCCCAGGACGCCCCCACGCACACGCTGCCGCGCAGCCCTCAAAGCACGGTGCTGGCCCCTCCGCCAGTGCCGCCACGCGCGAGCATCGAACGTACCGAACCGCCGGCGCCGCCGATGATTCGAACCGCGCCGGTCACGCACACGCAGGCGGCGGGACCCGCGCCTGCGGCGGCGCGCGAGCGCGCCGCACCGCGCGCCCCGAAGCCGGCGGCGAACTGCAGCGACGCCGTGACGGTTCTTGGCCTGTGCAGTCCGGATACAGCTCGGGGTAAGGCACGATGATGCGCATGCTTATCCGCTGTCTGGCCTTGGCAATGTGGTTGGCAGGCTCATATGCATATGCCGCCGCCGCTTTCAAGATCGTGACCGCTGACCAGCGGGGCACCTACTTCGCCATCGGAAACGATCTCGCCAAGTTGGTCGCGCCATCGGCCGACATCGACCTGGAGGTCGTGGCGACCGACGGGTCCGCCGCCAACATTCGCCTGCTGCGCGAAGCGCCGGGCGTCAAGTTCGCCATCGTTCAGGCCGACGTGTACCAGGCGTTCGTCGATCGCGGGGCGCAGAAAAACCGGGAAGCCATGCGCGTCATCGCGCCGCTGCGCGTCATTCTTCCGCTGTACAACACCGAAATCCATTACATCGCGCGGGCCGACTCCGAATTGAATTACCTGCACGACCTAAAGAACGCGCGCATAAACGGCGGTCTGGTCGGCAGCGGTGCGGCGTTCATCACGCACACGCTGTATCGCATGATGTTCAAGACACCGATGCCGGAGCAGAACGCTAGCTTCCTGCCGAACGATCAGGCGCTCGTCAAGCTGATTACCGATAAGTCGATCGACGTGGCCGTCGTCGCTGCCGGCCAGCCGGCGCCGATCATTGCCAACATGAAGCCGGAGGCGCAGAAGTTCATCAAGTTCCTCAAGTTCGATCCGTCGCATCCCACGAGCAAGCAGCCGCTCAGCATCTACGTGCCGAGCGTCGTGCGGGCATCGAGCTATCCGAACATCCTCACGGAAGACTTCACCACCATCGCGGTGGGCGCTTTTCTGGTGACGTACGACTACAACCTGCAGACCACCGTCGATTACCTCGTTCGGTTCGCACGCTCGCTCTGCCAGAACTTCAGCGCGTTGCAGGCGAAAGGCCATCCCAAGTGGCGCGAGGTCAGTCTCGCCCTGCCAGCCCTCAACAAGGGCTGGACCTACTATCCCCCGACGACCCGGGAATTGCGCCAGTGCACCGGTGGCGGCGCCACATCGCCGTCCACTCCCAGAGCCTGCACCTCAGAAGAGCGCATTCTCGGCTTCTGCAAGTGAGCGTTTCGCGTAGCAACCGCGCGCAATAGCGCGGGCGATTTTGTCGCGGAAGTAGCTCACGTCCGCCGCACGGCGGAATTTTCGGCGCACAAGAACAACGTCACGCGACATCGCGGGTGGCGATGCGGCGTGCGCAATCGTTCATTGATACGACTCCCCCGTGTGACGAGCATGACGATGGATGTTTGACCTCGCTACCCGTATTGCTACGACCGGTCAGCTGCTGGTGCGTTCCGGTATCGAGATCGACCACATCCTGAGCGACATGGTGCAGCAGCATTCCACCGTCTCGGCCAACCTGCCGTCTCAAAACATGTTTCTCTCGCGCCTGGTCTCCAGCGATCCGGTGCGACAGCGCGTAATGTTCGCGTGCTCGGACTACAAGTCGGCCAATTCGATGGTGGTCGCGCAGCCTTCGGTGATCTTCCGCTGCAACCATCGCTGGGGGCAGTTCGCCTTCGGCTGCACCAAGCCTCGCATGGTCGAGCACGCGCGCGAGCCGGCGATCGAAATGACGGCGCCGACCGCCATCCTCGCCCTCCAGCACCGCCGCCGCCCGGTCCGGCCGCCGGCGATGACGGAACCGGCAGAGCTCTATTGCAAGCTGCCCATGGCGCCCATCGCCTTCGAGGCGCGCATCGTCGACATGAGCCTCGACGGCCGCGCCTTTCTGCTAGCCGATCCCGGCATTCCCCTATGCGCCGGAACGCGCCTGCAGGACGTGCGCATCACGCCCCGCGGCCGTGAGCCGCTGCGAGCGGACATCGAAGTCACTCACGTCATTCCGAGCATGCACGACGGCCACCCCGCGACCCGCGTCGCCTGCCGCATCATCGCGCCTGACGCCACGCTCGAGCAGCTGGTGCGCACCTTCATCATCGAATTCACCTGATCGTCGTTACGACAGCGTGATAAGTCGCGACCTCGCGGCGTCCGGCGCACTCGTAATACTCGTAATTGGTGTTTCGCAGCATCGTTAGCCGCACTCGCTCATCGACCTAGTTAGTCCTTTGTAGCCAAGCCGCTGGCGAGCTTGCT
>JAEKLK010000114.1 GCA_019509895.1 Betaproteobacteria bacterium
GCCAGCGCTTGCGGATGTCCTTCGGCAGGAATTTGCCCGTCTTGGAGGCGAGGTAGAAGAGCATCGCGCCCGACTCGGCGAGCACCAGCGGCTTTCCGCCCGGGCCGTCCTGGTCGACCATCGCCGGGATCTTGTTGTTGGGCGAGATGGCGAGGAACTCGGGCTTGAACTGCTCACCCTTGCCGATATCGATCGGGTGCACGTTGTACTCGAGCGCGGTCTCCTCGAGCATGATGTGGATCTTGTGTCCGTTGGGCGTGGGCCAGGTATAGAGGTCGATCATGGGTCCAGTTTCACCAGTTGTTTGCCGAAATTTTTTCCCGCGAGCAAATCGATCAGGCCGCGCGGCGCGTTCGCGAGACCGTGCACGATCGACTCCTTGTACTTGAGGCGGCCTTCACCGAAGTGGCCGCCGAGCGCCTTGAGCGCCTCGCCGTAGCGATCCTTCCAGTCGAACACGATCATGCCCTGCACGCGCAGGCGATTGACCAGGATGGCGCGCCAGTTGCGTACCCGGTAGGGATCAACGGCGTTGTAATCGGCGATCATCCCGCAGACCACGACGCGGCCGAAGAGGTTCATATGCGCGAGCAGCGTGTCTAGGATCTCGCCGCCGACATTGTCGAAGTAAACATCGACGCCTTTCGGGCACGCCCCCTTCAACTGGTCGCGGAGCGCGCTCGCCTTGTAGTCGAGGCACGCGTCGAAGCCGAGCTCATTCTTCACGTAGTCGCACTACTCGCGCCCGCCGGCGATGCCGACGGCGCGCGCGCCCCAGATTTTCGCGAGTTGGCCGACCACGCTGCCGACCGCGCCGGAGGCAGCGGAGACAACCACCGTCTCGCCCGCCTTCGGCTGGCCGAGCTCCTTCAAGCCGAAGTACGCGGTCAGGCCGGGCATGCCCATGAGGCCGAGGTAGTAGCTGGGCGGCGCGCGCGAGCTATCGATGCGCGTCGCGTCCTTGGTGCAGCCGTAGTGCTGCCAGCCGAGTTGCGTCAGTACCGTGTCGCCGACGGCGAGCTTCGGATGGCGCGACTCGAGCACCTCGCCGACCGTCTGCCCGACCATCACCTCGCCGATCTCGACGCCCTTCACGTAGCTCTTGGCATCGCTCATGCGACCGCGCATGTACGGATCGAGCGAGAGCCAGAGGTTGCGCACCAGCACCTCGCCCTCCGCGGGCTTGGGCAGCGGCGCCTCCTCGATACGGAAGTTCTCCTCGCTCACCGTGCCGACCGGCCGGCTCGCGAGGACGATGCGCTGGCTGGTCATAGCGCGGCGTAGCGCGCGAGATGGTGGTCGACGTCCCCGTATTCGCGCGCCAGCACCGTCAGGCGGCGGAAGGTGTGGCTGATCTTCAGCTCCTCGCTCATGCCCATGCCGCCGTGCAGCTGCACCGCTTCCTGGCTGACGTGGCGCGCCGCGTCCGCCACCCGGATCTTGGCCGCGGAAATGGCCCGTGCGCGCTCGCGCGCATCGCCCGCCGAGTCCGCCCTGCTCGCCGCCAGGCAGGCCATGGAGCGCGCCTGCTCGAGCGAGATGTACATGTCGACGATGCGGTGCTGCAGCGCCTGGAAGGTGCCGATCGGCACGCCGAACTGCTTGCGCGTCTTCAGGTACTCGAGCGTCGTGTCGCAGGCGAATTGCAGTGCGCCCACGGCTTCGGCGCACAGCAGCGCGGTGGCGAAGTCCACCGTCTCCTCGAGCAGCGCGGCGCCGCCGGAGAGCTTGTGCGCCGGCGCCTCACGCAGCACCACATCGCCGGCGAGGCGCTCGTCGAGCGTGCGTTGCGGCTTCACTTCGGTCGCCGCGCGATCGACCAGATAAAGCCCGATGCCATCCTCGCCCCGTGCGCTCACCACGAAGTGCTCGGCGATCGGCGCGCCGATGACCGCGCTCTTCTCGCCGCTAAGACGGCTCTCTTTGGCGCGCGTCTGCACCGCATCGAGCGCGTAGCGCGCGCCCTTCTCGGTATGCGCGAACGCCAGCCTGGCGCGGCCCTCGACGACCGAGGACAGAAGCGGAGAGCTCTTGGCGCCGCGCTCGAGCGCGCGCGCCGCGAGCACCAGCGGCACATAGGGCTCGACGACCAGCGCCTCGCCGAATGCTTCCATCACGCCGATCAGGTCCACCGCGCCGCCGCCGAAGCCGCCGTGGTCGGTGCCGAGCGGCAAGCCGGTGAGGCCGATCTCGGCGAACTGCTTCCAGGCGTCCGTGCTCCAGCCTTCGGCGGCGACGATTTTCCTGCGCGCCTCGAAGTCGTAGCTCTTCGCGAGGTAGCGGCGGACGGAATCGGCGAGGAGCTGCTGTTCTTCGTTGTAATCGAAGTTCATAACCCCAGCGTGGATTTGGCAATGATGTTGCGCTGGATCTCGTTGGAGCCGGCGTAGATCGTGGTCTTGCGCATGCTGAGGTAGCGCTTGCGCACGGCGACGGACAGCGGATCGCTCGCCGCGGGGTCGGTGGCGTCCATCATCAACTCGGTGAGCTCCTGCTGGATCTCGGTGCCTTTGATCTTCAGCATCGAGACGTCGGCGCCCGGCGGCTGGCCGGTGCGGCGCATGCGGTCGAGGAAGCGCAGGTTGGTGATCTCGAGCGCGGTCAGCTCGACCTCCAGGCGCGAGAGCCGGTCGCGCCAGCGCGTATCGCCCATCAGGTGCTCGCCGTAGCGCTTGAGGTAGGCAAGCTGCCGCTTCGATTCGCCGATGCGCCCGGTGTTCATGCGCTCGTAGCCGAGCAGGTATTTGGCCACCGTCCAGCCCTTGCCTTCCTCGAACACCAGGTTCTCGGCCGGCACTTTCACGTCGTCGAAGAACACTTCGTTCACCTCGTGCGCGCCATCCATGAGGATGAGGGGGCGCACGGTGATGCCGGGCGTGCGCATGTCGATGAGCAGGAACGAGATGCCTTCCTGGCGCTTCGAGGTGCCGCTGTCGCTGCGCACCAGGCAGAAGATCCAGTCGGCGTAGTGCGCGAGCGTGGTCCAGATCTTCTGGCCATTGACGACGTAGTGGTCGCCTTTGCGCACCGCGCTCGTCTTGAGCGAGGCCAGGTCGCTGCCCGAGCCGGGCTCGGAATAGCCCTGGCACCAGAAGTCCTCGCCGTTGTAGATGCGCGGCAGGAAGCGCTTCTTTTGCGCGTCGCTGCCGAAGCGCAGGAGCACCGGCCCGCACATCGAGAGCCCGAACGGAATCAGCGGCGGGCTGCCGGCGTAGCCGAGCTCTTCCTCGAAGAGGTAGCGCTGCACCACGTTCCAGCCGGTGCCGCCCCATTCGCGCGGCCATGCCGGCGCCACCCAGCCCTTTTTCGCCAGGATGCGGTGCCAGCGGAGCAGGTCGTCCTTCGAAAGGTGCGCGTAGCTCTCGACCTCCTCGCGCAGCTCCGCCGGCAGGTTGGCGCCCAGCCACGCGCGCACTTCATCGCGAAACTCGAGCTCCTCGGCGGAGTAGTTGAGGTCCATGCGGCAGCGGGAGAGCGGAAAGTCTAACCCAGCAACACAATTCGGGGTCAGGCACCGGATTGCGCGACGAATTCGGTGCCTGACCCCGAATTCAGAGGATAGTGACGCCGCCGTCGGCGACGATGCACTGCCCGGTGATAAAGGCGGCGGCGTCGGAGGCGAGGAACACCGCGATGCCGCCGATGTCGCGCGGCTCGCCCAGGCGCCGGAGCGGCGTCGCGGCGATACGCTCGGCGCGGCGGGCCTCGTCCTCCCACAGCGCGCGCGCGAATTCGGTCTTCACCAATCCGGGGGCGATGGCGTTTACGCGAACGTTCTTCGGTCCCCATTCCGCGGCCAGGTTGCGCACCAAGTGATGGCCGGCGGCCTTCGAGATGCCGTAGGCGCCGATCACCGTGTTGGCGAGCACGCCGCCGATGGAGCCGACCAGGGTGAAGCTGCCCCCGTTGCGCTCGGCCATCTGCGGCAGCGTCATCGCCGCGAGCCACAGCGCGCTCTTGACGTTGTTGCCGATGATCTTGTCGAAGGCATCGTCGGAAATTTCGGTGAGCGGCCCGTAGTACGGATTGGCGGCGGCATTGGCGACGACGATGTCGATGTGCCCCCAGCGCTGCCGCGTCGCATCAACGAGCGCCCGCAGCTCCTCTTTGCGCGACACGTTGCAGGGCCGCGCGAGCACCGGGTACCCCGCGCGCTCGAACTCCGCGCGCACGGCCTCGCAGGCGTCCGCTTTCCGGCTCGACACCGCGACGGCGGCGCCGGCCCGCGCCAGCTCCTCGGCGATTGATTTGCCGATGCCGCGGGTCGAGCCGGTCACCAGGGCGACCTTGCCGCGCAGGTCGAAGAGAGCAGTGGTCATTTCACAATGCGAAATCTCGTATGACTAAGTTGACAGGTGGGCGCTCGTAGACAGAATAGCGAAACGCGAAACACCCTGCTTCAACCCCTCCAAAAGAAACAAGTCAGAAGGAATGAACTCGATGGGCGCTCCCGAACCCGTGGCACCGCTTGCGCAACCCGCCGCCACGTTCAGCTATGAGCATGAAGGCGATCGGCAATTTGCAACGACGCTCGCCCGCGGCCTGGAAGTCCTGCGTTGCTTTACCCCGCTCGAGCCGCTCCTGGGCAACAAGGAGATCTCGGTACGCACGGGATTGCCCAAGCCGACGGTGTCGCGCCTGACCTATACGCTGACCAAGCTTGGCTACCTCCGGCACAACATGCGGCTGGGGAAATA
>JAEKLK010000115.1 GCA_019509895.1 Betaproteobacteria bacterium
AAACCGCCAGCGATGACGCTGACGAAGTTGCGGTTCATCGCGCGGCACATGATGTACGAGAGGATCGCGCCGCTCGAGCCGACCAGTGCGCCGGTGACGATCAGGAGGTCGTTGTTCAGCATGAAGCCGGTCGCCGCCGCCGCCCAGCCGGAGTAGCTGTTCAGCATGGACACGACCACCGGCATGTCGGCGCCGCCGATCGCCATCACCATATGGATGCCGAAGAGGAGCGCTATCGCCGTCATGATGGCGAGCGGCTTCAGGCCCTCGTCGATCGTCGCGCTGTGGATGAACCAGTAGCCGCAGTAGATGACCACCAGCAGCCCGATCAGGTTGATCCAGTGTCGGGCAGGAATCAGCACCGGCTTGCCGGTGATCTTGGCCGACAGCTTGCCGAAGGCGATCAGCGAGCCCGAGAACGTTATGGCGCCGATCAGCACGCCGATATAGATCTCGACCTCGTGGATGGTCTTCTCTGCGCCCTGGAAATGCGCCGTGGCCGCCGGGTCGATGTAGTTGGCGTAGCCGATGAGCACCGCCGCAAGACCGACCAGGCTGTGCATCAGCGCGACCAGCTCCGGCATCTGCGTCATTTTTACGACGCGCGCCGCGTACAGCCCGACTGCCGCACCGACCACCAGTGCACCGAGAATGAAGCCGTAGCCCTGCGTGGTGACCTGCGGGCCGAAGATCGTAGCGATCACCGCGATCGCCATGCCGATCATCCCGTATAGATTCCCGCGCCGCGAGCTCTCGGGACTCGACAGGCCGCCAAGGCTCAGGATGAAGAGAATGATGGCGCCGAGATAGGAGACGGTGGAAAGCGTGACCGACATGCCGGCTCCTTATTTGCGGAACATCTGCAGCATGCGCTGCGTGACGGCGAAGCCGCCGAACATGTTGACCGCCACGAGCGCGATGCTCACCACGGCCAGGCCGATGATCCAGCCGGTCGGCCGGCCCGCCGCATCACCCGCAGCTTGAGATAAGGGCGGCGCCACCTGCACCAGCGCGCCGATGGTAATGATGCTGCTGATGGCATTGGTCACGCTCATAAGCGGCGTATGCAGCGCCGGCGTCACGTTCCAGATCACCATGTAGCCGAGGAAGCAGGCGAGCACGAACACCGTGAAGTGCTCGAGGAAGGTCGGCGGCGCGTAAGCGCCAATGAACCAGAAGAGGAGCGCGCCGGCCAGGAAGACGATGGCGGTGGCGCGCGCCGATGCGGGGGCGCCCGCGCCGCCATGACCGTGTCCCTTCGCCGGCGCCGGCTGTGCGGCGGGCTTTGCCGCCGGCTTCGGCGGCGCAGCCGAAAGCTTCGGCGCGGGCGGCGGCCAGGTGACGGTGCCGTCCTTGATCACGGTCGTGCCGCGGATCACCTCGTCGTCCATGTTGACGTTGATGCGTCCGTCCTTCGGCTTGCACAGCTCTTCAGCGAGCCGCAGCAGGTTGGTGGCGTAGAGCGTGCTCGACTGCTTGGCGAGCCGGCTCGGCAGGTCGGTGTAGCCGATGATGGTCACGCCGTGGCGCACCGCAAGTTCGCCCGGCACAGTGAGCTCGCAGTTGCCGCCCTGCTCGGCGGCGAGGTCGACGATCACGCTGCCGGGCTTCATCGAGCGCACCATGTCGGTGGTGATCAGCTTCGGCGCCGGTTTGCCGGGGATGAGCGCAGTCGTGATGATGACGTCGACCTCTTTCGCCATCTGCGCGAAGAGCTCGCGCTGCGCCTTCTGGAAACTCTCGCTCATCACCTTGGCGTAGCCGCCGACGCCGGAACCTTCCTCGACGTAGTTCACCGGCTTGAACTCGGCGCCGAGCGACTTGATCTGATCCGCGACCTCCGGGCGCGTATCGTTGGCAAGCACGATGGCGCCGAGGCCCGAGGCCGCGCCGATCGCAGCGAGGCCGGCGACGCCGGCGCCGATGACGAAGATGCGTGCCGGCGGTACCTTGCCCGCCGCGGTGATCTGTCCGGTGAAGAAGCGGCCGAAGGCGTGCGCCGCCTCGATCACCGCGCGGTAGCCGGCGATGTTGGCCATTGAGGAGAGCGCGTCGAGCTTCTGCGCACGCGAGATGCGGGGCACGCTGTCCATCGCGAGCACCGTCGCTTGCCTGGCGGCGAGGGCTTCCATGAGTTGCGGGTTCTGCGCCGGCCAGATGAAACTGACGAGCGTCGTGCCGGGTCGCAGCATCTGCACTTCCTCGGCACTGGGCGCGCGCACCTTGAAGATAATGTCGGCACTCGCCCAGAGGCTCGCGGCCTCGGCGACGATTTCCGCCCCGGCTGCGCGGTAGGTATCGTCGGCGAAGTTGGCGGCATCGCCCGCGCCCGACTGCACGGCGACGCGGAAGCCGAGCTTAACCAGCTTCTCGACGGCTTCCGGTACGGTGGCAACACGTTTCTCGCCGGCCGCGCTCTCGCGCGGCACTCCGATCAACTGGGACATGGGCTAACCGTGGGGGATGAGCGCTTCGCGCGGTGGGCCGGGATTCTACCGTGGCGCGGCGGCGCGCTTCTCCGCTCTTGCGACTTGCGCCGGCCAGCTAATGCGCGACTCGATGAGCTCGAAGAGTCCCTGCACCAGCAGCGCAAGCCCCGCCGCCGGCACCGCGCCGGCGAGCAGCATCACGTTGTCGTTCAGCGCGAGGCCGGCGGCGATGCGCTCGCCGTAGCCGCCGGCGCCGATGAAGGCGGCGATGGTCGCCGTGCCAACGCTGATCACCGCAGAGGTCTTCACGCCAGCGAGGATGGCCGGCGCCGCGAGCGGCAGCTCGATCAGCCACAGGCGCTCGGGCGCGCGCAGGCCGAGCGCCATGGCGGCCTGACGCATGCCGCGGCCAACGCCGACCAGCGCGGTGTGCGTGTTGCGCGCGATCGGCAGCAGGGCATACAGGAAAAGCGCGATCAGGGCCGGGACGGCGCCAATCGTGCCGACCAGCGCGATGAGAAAGGCAAAGAGCGCGAGCGACGGAATGGTCTGGATGATGCCGAGCAGGCCGAGGATCGGCTGCGCTGCGCCGGGCAGCTTGGCCGCCGCCACGCCGAGCGGGATGGCGAGCGCAATGGCCGCCGCGAGCGACACCGCCACCAGCAGCAGGTGCTCGCGCGTCAGGCGCCAGAAATCCGCGCCGAGCAGCGTGCGCAGGAACTGCCGCTCGCGCGCCGCGCCGGCGCTCGCGCCGGTGAAGAGGGCCGCGGCCTCGGCAAAGGTCTTCCCTTCCAACTCCGCCGCCGCGTTCATGCGCATCATCAGGCGCTCGTCGATCCGTCCCTCGAGCTGCGTAAGCGCCTGCCACGCCTGCGGGAAGCGCTGCGGTACGTCGCTGCGATAAAGGAGCACGGCGTCATAGCGCGGGAAGAACCGCCGGTCGTCTTCGAGCAGGCGCAGCCGATAGCGCTCGATTTTTGCATCGGTCGAATAGACGTCCATGACCTCTATGCGCCCGGCGGCGACGGCTTCGTACGCCAGGCCATGGTCCAGGCCGATCGGCTCCTGCGGCAGCCCGTACGCCTGCTTGAGCCCCCGCCAGCCGTCGGTGCGGCCGAGGAACTCCTGCGAGAGGCCGAGCTTCAGCTCGGGATGGCGGGCGAGATCGGAGATGCGCCGCACGCCGAGCGCCTGTGCCCGCTCCTCGCGCATCGCCAGCGCATAGCCATTGTTGAAGCCGAGTGGCACACCCGCCGACAATCGCGCCTTCGCCAGCGCCCGGTTCAGCTCCTCGAGCGTCGCGCTCCCGGGCAGGCGCAGGATCTCCGTGGCGATGGTGCCCGTGTATTCCGGATAAACATCGATCGCACCCGCCTTCAACGCTGCGAGCACGATGCCGGTGTTGCCGAGGCCCGGCTTGTGCTCGCCGCCGCTCGCGCGCGCGAGGATCTCGCCCAGGATGTAGGACTCAGTGAAGCGCTTCGAGCCGACGTGCAGCCGCTCCTCGGCGTGCGCGCAGCCGAGTACGGTCGCAAGCGCGAGTGTCCCGAGCGCAAGCGCGAGCCTCCGGCGCGCGATGCGCGCCCAGGTCATCGCGCGTAGATGCGGTAGTGCCGCCGGCCGAGCTGGCGTGCGTGCGCGCGCGCGACATCGGCGTTGCGCACGAGCGCGGCGGCGTCTTGCGCGTCGGCGGAAAAACGCGCGATGCCGATAGCCGCATCCATGTCAAGCGCCGAGAGCAGACGCTCGGCGAGCGCCCGGCACTGCTCCTCGTCGACGACATCGATGGCGAGCAGCGCAAACTCGCCGGCGCCCCAGCGCGCGAGCGTATCGCTCCGGCGCAGGCCCGCGGCGAGGCGCCGCGCCGCCTGGAGCACGATGTCATCGGCAATCGGCGCGAAGCCGGCGAGTGAAACCAGGAAGAGCGCGACGCCGCCCTGCCGGCGCTCGGCAATGGCGAGCGCCTGCTTTAACCGGTCGTCGAAGAGACGCCGGTTGGGAAGCTCGGTGAGCGCGTCGTGGTAGTCGCTAGGCTGCGGCGCGCTCGACACGCTCGACTTCGACGCGGCAATCGTAGAACGTGGCGCCGCCGCCGAGGTCCGCGGTGCGCTGTGAGGTCACGTTGTTGGCGTTGCGGCCGTCAGGCGAGAACTTCTTCCACCATACCGACGGCGCGACCACCACGCCGCGGCGCGGCTTGCCGTTGATGCGCGCGCGCAAGGTGTAGCTGCCGCGCGCGTTATAGATGCGCACCTGATCGCCGTCGCGTTGTAGATGCGCACCTGATCGCCGTCGCGGATGCCGCGCGCCGCCGCGTCCTCGGGATGCATGTCGAGGTGCGGCTCGCGCTCGAATTCGCGAAAGCGTGGCAGGTTGGCGAAGCTCGAATTGAGGAAGTGGCGCGCGGGCGGCGAAAGAAAGGCGAGCGGATAGCGCTGCGCCAGCGCCTCGTCGGCGAGTTCCGCCGGCGGATTGTAGAAAGGCAGCGGGTCGATGCCCTGCGTTTCCAGCCACGCGCTGTAGAACTCGCACTTGCCGCTCGGCGTCGGGAAGCCGCCGTGCGCGAACGGCGCATGCCGCTCGGGGAGCGCAAGCCGCTGCCAGCCGTCGCGCTTGAGTGCTTCCCAATCCGCCTTGCCGGCGAGCGCCGTGCGACAGATGTCTTCGTCGCTGTCGCGGAAGCACGGCTCCTCGAATCCCAGGCGCGCCGCCAGGCGTCGGAAAATTTCCGAGTTCGGCAGCGCCTCGCCCACCGGCGCGATCGCCGGGTTG
>JAEKLK010000116.1 GCA_019509895.1 Betaproteobacteria bacterium
CCAACGCCGTGAACGCCTAGTTGATTATTTCGAGCAACGCCGCCACGCCGGTGACGCTCGTGCCGAAGCCATAACGTTCGTGCGTGAAGCCGGCGCGCAGTGCGACGTGCCTGCTCAATTCGTGGTCGAGACGCAGCGTGAGCGCCGTGCGGCCGACGAGATCGTCGTACGGGAGCGCGTACGCCACGCGGCCGATATCGCCGTTCGCCGAGATGCTGAAGGGTAGCTGCAGTTGCGCCGCTTGCCCGGCGGCCGAGTCCCGCTTGAGGCCGCCCGAGACCGAGGTCCTCGCGCCGAGCGCCATGGCTGCGCCGACGCTCGCAGAGCGGACCGCAAACTGCGGTGCGCTCAGCATGCCGTTGCCATCGCTGCGATGCTGGGCGACCTCGAGCGAGCCTTCCAGCACCGTTGCGCGAAGCGCGTGGCGGACAAAGGCGCCGCTCGAGACGGCGGAACTCTGGCCGAGGTCGAAGGCGCCGCTCGCAGTAAGGCCGATCGGGTGCTCGAAGCGCTCGGCCACGGCGAAGGTGAGCCCGCAGGTGGTGCTGCCGTCTGCGAGCTGCGCCACGGCAGCGAAGGCGCTGCGGCTGCCCAGGCTCGAAGACTCGAGCGTCCGCGCCTCGGTTGTTGAGTCCTGCCGAATAGCTGAGCCGCAGTCCGCGGCCGAGCGTCTCGACTCTGCTGCCGAGCGGTCCGGAGCGTAGCGATGCCCATTGGCGCTCCAGGAGTTGCGGTGTCGTCTCCTGCACGAAAGTGCGCGCCGGGACCCAGAACGGCGCGCGCTGGTAGTTGTCCACGACGAGGACATAGGGCTGCAGCCGCAGCGCCTGCGCGGCGCCGGCCTGCATGACGATCGCGCTTCCCGAGAGAGGTGCTGTCGCGCCGTTCACCGATGCTCCGGTCGGGAGCGAAATTCCGCCGACCGGTGAAGAGGCGGCGTCGAGATCGATCAATCCCTGGCCGTAGGTACCGGCGTCGGCGTAGGTGCCGCTGCGATTGGCCGTATAGAGCAGGCGATCGCGAATCTGCAGGTAGCTCAGGTTCACGAACATGCTCTTCAGCGCGGCGAGCGCGGCCGAGGCGTGCGGCGCGGCCATCGAAGTGCCGTACATGGCTGCGTAGCCGCCGTTGTTGGACATCGAGACGATGCCGATGTCGGCCGAGCCACCCGGCGCGGCGAGGCACCAGGTTGCAGCGACGCCGCAGCGGTTGCTGTAGCTCGCGATGCGGCCGGTGTTGTCGAGCGCGACGACCGCGAGCCAGCCCGGCTCGATGCCGCTCACGCGGTAGGGCAGGCCGGCCTGCATCGCCGGCTGAGCCGATGCGTCGTTGCCGGCCGCGAACACCACCACACCGCCCGCCGCGACGTAGGCGCGCGAGGCGTCGATCATGCGCGGCATCGAGGAGAGCAGGTCCTGCGTGGTGTAGGAGGTGATCGGGCTCGCCGCGAGCGCCCAGGAGTTGTTGATGATCATGGCGCCTGCATTGGCGGCGCGGCCGATCATGTCGCCGAGCTGCGCATCGCTCGCCGTAATGGCGCCGGTCGCATTGCCGACTTTGAAGTTGACGAGCGTCGCGTTGTACGCGAGGCCGTGCATGCCGGCGCCGTTCTTCGGGGCGGCGATGATCCCGGCGACGTGCGTGCCGTGGCCGAAGTCGTCGGCGCCCGCGCCGGGGCGGTTGGCGATGTAGTCGTAGCTCGCCGCGACGTCGATGGCGATCGCGCTGCCGGTCGCGGCCTCGCGCGGGTTGATGCCGGTGTCGGCCACCGCGATCTTCACGCCGATGCCGCTGCCCGCGGCCGGGCTCGGCGCATCGCCCGTGAACCAGCGGTAGTGGCCGTTGTAGTAGAGCCTGTCGGCCTTGACCCAGGCGAGGCCCGCCTGCGCGTTGTATTCGGCGGTGTCGAAATCCGCCGCGCTGGTGTAGGTGAGCGTACGTGATCCCGGCGTGTCGGCGCTGCTCGCGCTGCCGCCGGCACTGTTGCCACTCTGGCCAGCGCTGCCGCTGCGCCCGGCTAGCATCGCGGCCGCCGCCACGCCGGCCGCGATCAGGGCGGCCGGTGCGAGATAGCGGCCGGCATCGGGTTTTGCCTTCTCGCCCGGCGATTCGTCGGCGTCGCCGGCGCTCGCCGGGTGCGCGAAACCCGTGGCCATGGCGAGCGCCAGCGCCGACACCATCTTCTTCCGCATGCCCGCTCCCTGAGCGCTGATGGCCCATCTAGCCATGGCACGCTGCGAAGAGATCGGTTCGGCGCTAGCTCTTTCGCCTCACGGTCAAAATTACATGCCCTTGCAGGGGTCCTCGCGCTCAGCGCGCGACGTGAACCAGGCGTAGTCAAAGCTCGCGGGCGTGGCGAAGCCGTCGAAATAGTCGCGCGGCGCGCGCTTGCCTTCCTGCACCTCGAGGAAGCCGACGCTGAGGACGTCGCTGCTGCCGAGGTAGACCGGCACGGCGCGATCGCGTCGCACATGGCCGATGCCGGCGATCAGCACCGTGCCGGTGCGCTGGGCGGCGAGCACCGCGGCCATGCGCGCGTCGCGTGCGCGCTGCGCTTCCACCATGCCCGCGAGCCGCGCGGCCGGCGGCGCGGCACCGCAATGGCCTTCGACGATGTCCCGCTCGAGCCCGGCGAGGAGGGCGGGCGACGGCGGCGCAAGCCCTGAGCGCATCGGGTCGGCGACCACGGTGCGCGCGTCCGTCCGCGAGAGATTTGCGCCGGCGAGCGGCCAGCCGTGCGCAAGCGCGAACTCGACCAGCGGCTTGTAGAGCGGCCAATTCCAGCCCTTGCGCTCGAACTGCGCGGCGTCTGCCAGGCGCTCGGCGCCGGCGCCGGTGGCGCGGGCGGCCTCGAGCGCCGCCTGGCGTTCGCTGTCGAACTGCTCCATCGCCAGCACCCGCGTCTCGCCGCGCGCGGCGAGCGCTTCCAGCATGCGAAGCTGCAGCCGGTGGTGCTCGGCGTTGTCGTGCGTCTCGCCGAGGAGGACGTGCCGTGACTGGGCGGCACGCTGGAAAAGCTCCTCCGGCGCGATATAGCGCTCGGCGCGGGCGTCCCAGATGCGGCCGGCCAGGGTGTCCGGCGGCGAATGGGCGCACGCGGCAAGCGCCACACAGGCGAGCAGGCTGGAAATTCGCAAGGTCGGGTGCAATATATAGGCGATGAGCGAACTACGTCTCGCGCGCGAGCGCGGCCACGCCAGCCACGGCTGGCTCGATTCCTGGCACAGCTTCTCCTTCGCCGACTATTACGACCCGCAGCACATGGGCTATGGCCCGTTGCGGGTGATCAACGAGGACCGCATCCAGAAGGGCAGCGGCTTCGGCACGCACGCCCATCGCGACATGGAGATCATTACCTACGTGCTCGAAGGGGCGCTCGCGCACCGCGACTCGATCGGCACCGGCTCGACCATCGAGCCGGGCGACGTGCAACGCATGAGCGCCGGCACCGGGGTGCGGCATTCCGAATACAACGCGGCCGAAGGGCTGACTCATTTTCTGCAGATCTGGATCGAGCCCGAACTGACCGGCATCGCGCCCGAATACGAGCAGAAGCGCTTCGCGCCCGAGGAAAAGCGGGGGCGGCTGCGGCTCATCGCCTCGCCCGATCGACACGACGGCTCGCTCCTCATCCACCAGGATGCGCGCATCTACGCGGGCCTGTTCGACGCTGCGGAGCGCGCCGGGCTCGAGCTCGCGCCCGAGCGCAAGGGCTATGTGCACGTCGCCCGGGGCAGCCTTAAGGTGAACGGACAGGCGCTCGGCGCCGGGGACGCGCTGAAGAGCGAGGACGGCAGGCTGACACTCGAGTCCGGGCGCGCCGCCGAGGTGCTGGTGTTCGACCTTCCGGCCTGAGCTTCGGCGGCCGCACGCGCCGCGGCTGGTAGAATCGCGCCCCTTCATGTTCGATTTCGTCCAGAAGCACCGGCTCGTCCTGCAGGTTTTCCTCGCGCTCATCGCGATCACCTTCGCCACCTGGGGCATCGAGTCCTACACGCGCTACGCCGGCGCCCGCGACACGGTGGCGAGCGTCAATGGCATGGACATCTCGCGCCGCGAGTTCGACGACCAGGTGCGCCAGCAGCAGGAAAGCGTCCAGCGCATGTTCGGCGGCCGGATCGATCCGGCGGCATTCGACAATCCGGAGACGCGCCGCGCGGTGCTCGACCAGATGGTGGCCGAGCGGCTGGTCGCGACTGAAACGTCCAAGCGCAATCTCTACATCGACGACAAGCGCCTCTCGGAGCTGATCGTCTCCATCCCCCAGTTCCAGGTCGATGGCAAATTCTCCGAGCAGATGTTCGAGAACGCGGCGCGCTCGCAGAACCCGCCGCTCACGCCGCGCCAGTTCGCCGAGCGCCTGCGGCAGAACTTCGCGCTACAGCAGCTTCCCGGGTCGATTGGCGAAAGCGCCATCGTGCCGCGCGCGGTCAGCGCGCGCCTGGCGGCGATCGAGGCCGAGCAGCGCGAGGTGTCGCAGTCGACGATCGCTGCCAAGCAGTTCATCGGCCAGGTGAAGCTCGATGACGCGAAGCTCAAGGAATATTACGACTCGCACCTGGCCGACTTCCGCACGCCGGAGCGCGTGCGCGCCGAGTACGTGGTGCTCTCCGCCGACAATCTCGCGCGGCAGGAGCCGGTCACCGACGAAGAGCTGAAGCAGGCGTACGACGCGCGCGCCTCGGCGTTCCGCGTCGAGGAGCAGCGGCGCGCGAGCCACATCCTGGTGAAGACCAAGGAGGAGGCCGACAAGATCGTCGCCGAGCTGAAGAAGAACCCGAACGCCTTCGGCGAGCTGGCGAAGAAGCAGTCGCAGGATACGGGCTCGGCGGAGAAGGGCGGCGACCTCGGCTGGTTCGGCCGCGGCATGATGGTGAAGCCCTTCGAGGACGCGGTGTTCGGCATGAAGCAGGGCGAGCTGCGCGTGGCGCAAAGCGAGTTCGGTTTTCACGTCATCAAGCTGACCGGCGTCCAGGAAGGCAAAAGCCGGCCGTTCGACGAGGTGAAGAAGGAGCTCGCCACCGATCTCACCCGGCAGAGGGCGCAGAAGAAATACGCCGAATCGTCCGACGCCTTCGGCAACATGGTCTACGAGCAGTCGGACAGCCTGAAGCCGGCCGCCGAGCGCTTCAAGCTGCAGATCCAGACGACCGGGTGGATCACGAAAAGCGCCCGCCAGGAGCTCGGCGCGCTCGACAACCCGAAGCTGGCGCCTAATACGCTCGTCGCCGCGCGCGTGGTCGCGCACGAGCCCGAGGCGCAGCGCAAGTTCGAGGAGGTGAAGGAGGAGATCGCCGAGATGCTGCGGCGTCAGGAAGCGTTCCGGCTCGCCGAGCAGGAGGGCGCAGCCAAGCTCGCGCAGCTGCAGAAGGGCGAGCAGGCGTCCGTGATCTGGAGCGCGCCGAAGCTCGTCTCGCGGCGCGACGCGCAAGGCCTGCCGAACGACGTGCTGCGCAAGGTGGTCGCCGCCGACGCCTCGAAGCTGCCGGCGTACATCGGCCTGCCGATGCCCGGCTCGGGCTACATCATCCTGCGCATCAGCAAGGTCGTCCCCGGCCAGTCCGCCGACGATCCCGGCCGCGACCAGCGCATCGCCAGCGCCGTCGGCCAGGCCGACTTCGAAGCGTTCCTCACCAGCCTCAAGGGCCGCGCCGACATCAGCATCAACACCGGCAACCTCGAGAAAAAATAGATTTCGTACTGCGTACGAAATTAAGACGCTGGCCCCGATTCCGGGGCGCCGATGCCGGCGACGACGTGGCTGAAGCCGGCATCCACATAGAGGATCTCGCCGGTGATGGCGGCGGCCATGTCGGAGAGCAGGAACGCGGCGGCGTTGCCGACGTCCTCGATCGTGACGTTGCGGCGAAGCGGCGCGTGCTGCTCGACGAACTTGAGGATCTTGCCGAAGCCGCCGATGCCGGCCGCGGCGAGGGTCTTGATCGGCCCGGCCGAGATGGCGTTCACGCGGATGCCCTGCGGGCCGAGGCTCGCGGCCATGTAGCGCACCGCGGCTTCCAGGCTCGCCTTGGCGAGGCCCATGGTGTTGTAGTTCGGCACGACGCGCTCGGCGCCGAGATAGGTCATGGTCAGCAGCGAGGCGTTGCGCCCCTTCATCAGCGGCACCGCCGCCCGGGCGAGCGCGGGAAAGCTGTAGGCGGAGATGTCGTGCGCCTGGCGGAACGCCTCGCGGCTCATGCCCTGGAGGAAGTCGCCGGCGATCGCCTCGCGCGGCGCGAAGGCGAGCGCGTGCACCAGGCCGTCGAGCGCGCTCCACTGCTTGCCGAGCTGCTCGAATAGCCCCGCAATCTCACCGTCGTTCGCCACGTCGCACTGCAGCGCCACCTTGGCGCCGAGGTCCCGGCCCATCTCCTCGACGCGCTCGCGAAACCGCTCGTTCTGGTAGGTGAGGGCGATGTCGGCGCCTTCGCGGCGCGCCACCTTGGCGATGCCGTAGGCGATCGAGCGGTTGGAGAGGAGGCCGGTGACGAGGATGTGCTTCCCGGAGAGGAGCGCCATCGAGCGATTATACTTTCGGCCCCATGCGCACCGCCGGGCGCCTCGTCGTCATCGCCGCGCTTCTCTGCGCGCAGGCGGCATGGAGCCAGAACGGCAACAAGATCCTGCGCGTCACCTTTCAGGCGGCCGAGACCGGCTTCGACCCGGTGCGCATCCACGACTACTACTCCGGCCACGTGCTGGAAGCGGTGTACGACACGCTCCTCACCTACGACTATCTCGCGCGCCCCGCGAAGCTGGTGGCAAGCGCCGCCGGGATGCCCGAGATTTCGGCCGAGAGTCGCACCTACACGTTCCGCATAAAGAAGGGCATCTATTTCACCGACGATCCGGCCTTCAAGGGCAAGAAGCGCGAGCTCACCGCG
>JAEKLK010000117.1 GCA_019509895.1 Betaproteobacteria bacterium
CACCATTCTCTTCGCGGACCTGCGCGGCTTCATGGCGATCTCGGATCGCTACCCGCCGGAGGTCGTGCTGCAGGTCCTGAACCGCTGCCTCATCACCATGGTCGAGGTGGTGTTCGCGCACGAGGGCACGATCGACAAGTTCATGGGCGACTCGATCATGGCGCGCTTCAGCGACGCACCGTCGGGCCGGGAGCCGGCGGCGCGCGCGGTGGCCTGTGCCGCCGACCTGCAGATCGCCATGGACGAGCTGAACGCGCACCACCGGCACAGCGCGCTGCCCGAGCTCTATCTCGGCATCGGCGTCAACACCGGCCCGGTGCTGGTCGGCACGCTCGGTTCCGAGCTCTACGAGGCGCATACCGTGATCGGCGAGGAAGTGAATCTCGCCGCGCGCATCGAGGCCTTCAGCCTGCGCGGCCAGGTGCTGCTCTCCGAAAGCACTTTCAGCCGCTGCAACGGCTTCGCCAAGACGGGCGAGCCGTTCTCGCTGCACGTCAAGGGCAAGGCCGATCCCATCATCGTCCGCGAGCTGCTCGAGATCCCGTCGCTCGGCAAGGCGGTGCCCCGGCGCGATATCCGCAAGAGCCCGCGAGTCAAGGTGGCTATCGTGCTCGAATACCAGGCCATCCAGGCCGACGTGACGATGCCGCAGACCAACAAGGGCGTGGTGCACGTCATCGGCTACCACGGCGTGCTCGCCGAGACCCTGGAGCCGCTCTCCCCCGGCGACGAGCTGAAGATTCGCATGGACCTGCCGCTCGTCAACCATCGCGCCACCGACCTGTACGCCCGGGTGAAGAAATGCAGCAAGGCCGAGAAGGGCTACTTGTGCGGCATCGAGTTCACCGCGGTTCCAAGCAAGACCCGCTCGGCGATCGAGCTCTTGGTGCAGCTCCTGATGCAGGGCACTGAAACCGAACTGGCGGACCGCGGCTCCTAGAATAGGGGCATGAGCCGACACCTGAAGATCGCGGCCGCGCAGCTCGGCCCGCTGCAGCGTTCCGACACCCGTAGCGCGGCCACCCGGCGCCTCGTCAACCTCCTGCGCGAGGCGCACGGCATGGGCGCTCGCTTCGTCGTCTTCCCGGAGCTCGCCTTGACCACCTTCTTTCCGCGCTGGTGGATGGAGGACCCGGCGGAAGTCGACCGGCGCTATTTCGAGCGCGAGATGCCCGGGCCGGAAACGCGTCCCCTGTTCGATGAGGCGAAGAAGCTCGGCGTCGGCTTCTACATCGGCTACGCGGAGCTGACACCGGAAAATCATCGCTACAACACTGCGATCCTGGTGGGGCCGGACGGCCGGCTGGTCGGCAAGTATCGCAAAGTGCATCTCCCCGGCCATGCCGATCACAAGCCGCAGGCGGCTTTCCAGCACCTCGAAAAGAAGTACTTCGAGG
Organism: Betaproteobacteria bacterium; assembly: GCA_019509895.1. GTDB lineage: Bacteria > Pseudomonadota > Gammaproteobacteria > Burkholderiales > SG8-39 > SCGC-AG-212-J23. Next base: position 1,398 of record JAEKLK010000117.1, read on the forward strand.
TGGGCAACCTCGGCTTTCGCGTCTGGCGGTTCATGGACACGATCACCGGCATGCTGATCTGCAACGATCGCCGCTGGCCGGAAGCGTTCCGCGTGCTGGCGCTGCAGGGTGCGGAGATCGTGGCGCTCGGCTTCAATACGCCGAGCGAGAACCTGCACTATCCGGAGCCGCCGGCGCTGCGCGTGCATCACCACCTGATCATGGCCCAGTCGATGGCGTTCCAGAACGCCACCTGGCTGGTCGAGACCGCGAAATGCGGCCACGAGGACGGTTTTCGCATGTTCGGCCACTCGCTCATCGTGGCGCCGACCGGCGAGATCGCCGTCAAGTCGCAGACCGAGGAAGACGAAGTGATTTGCTACAACGCCGACATCGACATGGCGGCGAACCTCAAGCGCACCATGTTCAACTTCGCCGCGCATCGCCGGCCGGAGCACTACCGCCTGATCGTCGAGCGCGTCGGCGCCGAAGTCACCCCTGCCAAGGAGGGAACCTGATGTTCGTGCTGGTCGTGAATATCCGCATCAAACCCGAGAACGTCGAGCGCTTCATGCCGATGGTGCTTGCCAACGCGCGCGAGGCGCGCAAGGAACCGGGCTGCAAGCAGTTCGACGTGCTGGTCGATCCGCAAGACAAGACGCAGGTCATGCTCTACGAGGTGTACAGCGACGACCAGGCGTTCGAAGTGCACCAGCAGACGCCGCACTTCAAGAAGTACCTCGCCGAGGCCGTTCCCCTTCTCGGCTCGCGCGAACGGCACGTCTACCGACGCGCCGGCCCCTGATGGATCTGCGGCTCGACGAGCTCTCCGCGCACGAGCGCTACAAGCTCCTCATCGGCCTCGTCATCCCGCGTCCGATCGCCTGGATTTCGACCTGGAGCGAGAACGGGGTCGCCAATTGCGCGCCCTTCTCCTTCTTCAACGTGTTCTCGGAAGATCCGCCGCTCTGCGTCATCGGCATCAATCCGCGCAGCGATGGGCAGACGAAGCATTCGCTGAAGAACATTCGGCGCTCCGGTGAATTCATCGTCAACCTCGTCGATGAGGCGACGGCGAACGCGATGCACATCTCGAGCGGCGAGTTTCCGGAGGAGGTCAGCGAATTCGCGCAGGCGCGCCTGACGCCGGCGCCGGGCGCCATGGTGAAGCACCCACGTATCGCCGAAGCGGCGGCGTGCCTCGAGTGCCGCGTCGAGCGGCTGCTCGAGATCAGCGGCACGCGCGTGCTGGTGCTGGGCGAAATTCTCCTCATCCATGCGCGCGAGGGGATCATCGACCCGCGCTCCAAGCGCATTTCCGAAGAGCACTATCGTCCGATCGGACGATTGTTCGCCGATCGTTACTGCACCACCCGCCAGCGCTTCAATCTCCCCGGGAAGCTGCCGGCGTAAGGCGAGACGTGACTTTTTACCGCTGCGCCGCGTGCGGGGCGTGCCGCGGCGAAGTCTGCTAATCTGAATTCGCAGACAAAAACAATAAGGGAGCCGCGAAACGCTCCTCAATTCTCCAGGGGGAACACCATGAAAGAACGCTGGATCTGGCTACTGCGCTACGCCGTGGTCATCGTCCTTGCCCTCGTGCTCGCGTCCGCGCTGGGCGAGATGGAGCTCTTCAAGACGACGCGGTTCGGCAAGAGCGGTCTAAACGCGGCTCGTCTGGTGCAATTCCTCGGCTTTGGTGGCGCGCTGGCGGTTCTCTGGCTCATGGCGCAGCGCGCCGCGACTCTTCTGCCCGGCAACGACGAGCGCTGGAGCGTGCTGAAAAGCATCCTCCTGCCGCTCGCCACGCTTATCGTCATTGCCTCGGGGCACGCCGTGCTGCTCTACGTGCTCGGGCCGCTGATGAACAAGGCGTGGCAGCAGGCGTACAACTGGGTCGCCATCGCGGGCATCGTTGGCGCGGCGGCCTGGCTCGTCGCAGCGCTCTTCACCGGCTCTTCTTCGCTCTCACCGCTCTTCCGCACGGGCCGGCGTAACAGCTAGTTACTTCGGTTGCATCCGCGACATTGGCGCGTAACAGCCGCGCGCCAGAATGGCGACATTGAGGGTGCACGAGTGCGGTAATTCTTACCGTCCGCGAATCGAGGCGATCCGGCCGTTCGTCGGTTCCGTCACAGACGCAGGCGAGCCGCGCAAGTAACCTTCGAACCTACTCGATTTTCGTTCTGATTCATGGAGGAAAAGATGGAAGCGCAAAAAACAAAACTGCATCCGTTGGTTGCCGGTGCCGCCGCTGCGGTGATCGTCGCCGCTGGTGTCGCGGTTGCCGCGATCACCGGCGTCCTGCCCGGCTCGAAGGCCGAGATCGCGCCGACGCCGGAGGCCAAGTCCGCGCAACCGGCGAAGCATGTCGCAGCAGCGCAGCCGGCGCAGCACAAGCCGGTGTGCCATGACTGCGGCGTCATCGTCGAAGTGAAGGAAGTGGACGTGCTCGGCAAAGGCACCGGCATGGGTGCAGTTGCGGGCGGCGTCGGCGGCGCGGTGATTGGCCACCAGATCGGCGATAACCGCGCGGGCACGGCGGTCGGCGCCGTGGTCGGCGCGGTTGCCGGCCACCAGATCGAGCGCAAGGCGCGCGAGCACAAGCGCTACGACATCACGGTTCGCATGAACGACGGCAGCGTGCGCAGCCTCTCGGACGAGAGCGGCACGCCAATCGCCTTGAAGAGCGGCGACAAGGTCCGCGTCTCCAAGGAAGGCACGATCAAGGCGATCTGACTCAAGGGAGGGGTGCAGCAAACGGCGGGGTCGGGCCAGTGAGGCCCGGCCCCGCTGCTTTTCAGGGCTTGCGAAACTTTAGAACGAACTCGTCCTTCGGCTGCCCCGCCTCCGGCGTCTCGCGGTCGCGCGGATCGTTCGGATTGCGCAGGAAGCCACCCTCGCCGACAAGCTGAAACCCGGCCGCCTCTACCTCGCGCCGCACGAGCGCTTCCTCCACGCGGTGCAGCGTGCCGGATTCCGAGATGCCGGTGCCCGGGCGGCCCGAGTGATCGGCGACGACATACAAGCCGCCGGACCTGAGCGCTGTGAAGACTGCCTGGTTGAGCTTCGCCCGGTCGATGCCCATGTGCCCGAAGTCGTGGTAATTGAACATCAGCGTCACGAGGTCGAGCGCATTCGAGGCGGCCTCTGGCGGCGCCGGATCGTCGAAGGGCCGCACTATCGCCACGATGTTGGGCACGGCCTTGGCCCGCTCGGCGAGCCGCTGCCGCGGATCGGGCCGCGGCGTCTGGCCATAGACGCGCCCGGTGGGGCCGACCGCCCGTGCAATCAGCTCGGTCGTGTAGCCG
>JAEKLK010000180.1 GCA_019509895.1 Betaproteobacteria bacterium
ACGAGGCGCAGGAGCAGGTCGGCTTCGCGGACCGGATCCTGATGTCGAAGACCGATCTCGTTTCGGCCGACGAGGTGGAGAAGCTCTCGCAGCGCATCCGCAAGATGAATCCGCGGGCGCCGATCAAGCAGGTGCATTTTGGCAACGCGCCGATCGATGAAGTCCTCGATCTGCGCGGGTTCAATCTGAACGCGATCCTCGAGCTCGATCCCAATTTCCTCACCGACATCGCGCACGAGCACCACGACGAGGTCGAGTCGTTCGTGTTCCGCGCCGACAAGCCCTTCGACGGGCAGAAGCTCGAGCAATTCCTCTCCGGGATGATCCAGGTCTACGGGCCCGATCTTCTGCGCTACAAAGGCATCCTGTGGATGAAGGGCAACCCGCGCCGCGTGGTGTTCCAGGGCGTTCACATGATGATGGGCGGCGATATGGGCAAGGCGTGGGGAAAAATGGAGAAGAAGCAGTCGCTCGTGGTCTTCATCGGCAAGAAGCTGCCGAAGGATCTCTTCATCGCCGGCCTCGAAGAGTGCATCGCCAAGTAGTCCGGGGCTAGAATCGCCGCCATGTTCGGCCGCCTGGGCCGCCTTCTCCTCATCATCGCGGTGCTGCTCGCGCAGCAGACCGCGCTCGCCCACCAGTACTGGCATGCCGCCAAGGCGACGGTCAGCGCGGATGCGAAAACGCCGAAAGGCGATCGGCTGTGCGACCTGCACGACCTCCTCGGCACGGTGCTCGGCGTGGCGAGCGGCGCGCTGCAGGCGCCGGCCTTTCTCGCGCGCGACGAACCGGATTTCACGGCTGCCGCTGGCGCCGTCGGCGAGGCGGCGCTCCTTTCGTTCCACTCGCGCGACCCGCCCTTTAGCTCCTGAGACGGTTCATCGGCGCGCGTCCTCGACGCGCAACCTGGTCCAGGTTCGGGAGTGAGACATGTATCGCATCTTGTTGTGCGCCATGGCGCTGGCCATGGCCGCGAGCGCCAGGGGTCAGAACGTGCCGGACGAGCTCGAGCAGCTTCGCCAGCGCGTCGACCATCTGGAGAAGCAGGCAGCGGCCAAGCCCGCGACCAATGCCTTCAATCCGGACATCTCGCTCATCCTGCAGGGCAGCGTAGCGCGCAGCTCGCAGAATCCGGACGATTACCAGATCACCGGCTTCATGCCCTCATCGGCGAATTCGGGCGGCGAGGTGGCGCCGGCGCCTCGCGGATTCAGCCTGGGCGAGTCGGAGCTCGTCATCAGCTCGAACATCGATCCTTATTTCCGCGGGCAGCTGGTTGCTTCGTTCACGCCGGACAACCAGCTCGAGGTGGAAGAGGCGTTCTTCCAGACGCTCGCGCTCGGGCGCGGCTTCACGCTGAAGGGCGGACGCTTTCTTTCGAGCGTCGGGTACCAGAACCAGATCCACCAGCACGCGTGGGATTTCCAGGACGCCCCGCTCGCCTACAAGGCGTTTCTCGGCGGCCGGCTGAACGACGACGGGCTGCAGCTGAAATGGCTAGCGCCGACCGAGCTCTTGGTGGAGCTCGGCGCCGAGGTCGGCCGCGGACGCAATTTTCCCGGCAGCGACGCGAACCGCAACGGCGCCGGCCTGTGGGCGCTCTACGGCCACGTCGGCGGCGACCTCGGCGAGTCCACGGCATGGCGCAGCGGCCTTTCGTATCTGCGTGCGTCGGCCAGCGATCGCGGTTTCGACGATCACGATGCCGGCGGCAATCCGGTCACCGGCGCGTTCAGCGGGCGAAGCGCGCTCTGGATCGCCGATGCGATCGTCAAGTGGGCGCCGCGCGGCGACGCCACCGTCACGAACCTCAAGCTGCAGGGCGAGTACTTCCGCCGCAGCGAATCGGGCGACCTCACGCTCAACAGCAGGCCCGCCGATTACACGAGTCGCCAGTCCGGCTGGTACGCGCAGATGGTTTACCAGTTCATGCCGCGCTGGCGGGTGGGCTACCGCTACGACCGGCTGGGCTATGGCTCGGTATCGGCGGGCAGCTTCACCAGCGCCGACGCGTCGATTCTGCTGACTGCGCACAACCCGACCCGCGGGAGCCTCATGATGGATTGGAGCCCGACGGAATTCAGCCGCGTGCGCGTGCAGCTCGCGCGCGACAATTCGCGCGCCGGGGTCACTGACAACCAGGTGCTCGTGCAATACATCTTCAGCCTCGGCGCGCACGGCGCGCATACCTTCTAGAGGGCGCAATGAGAACGCTACTCGCGGCACTCTCTCTCGTCGCGCTGCCGGCGCACGCCGCGCTCACCGTGCTCGCGTGCGAACCGGAATGGGCGGCGCTGGTGAAGGAGATCGGCGGCGACAAGGTCAACGTGACGAGCGCCACCACGGCGCTGCAGGATCCGCATCGCATCGAGGCGCGGCCGAGCCTGATTGCGCGCGCTCGCAACGCCGACCTGATGGTGTGCACCGGCGCGCAGCTCGAGATCGGCTGGGCGCCGCTGCTGCAGAGCCAATCGGGCAACGCGAAGATCCAGGCCGGGCAACCCGGCTACTTCGAGGCGGCGGGGGTCGTCTCGCTGCTCGAGCGTCCGACGAGCGTTGACCGGGCGCAGGGTGATGTGCACCCCGCCGGCAATCCGCACCTGCATCTCAACCCGCGCAACATCGAGCGCGTGGCCGGTGCGCTGATCGAACGCATGGGCGCGATCGACGCGCGCGAGGCGCCGAACTACCGCTCGCGCGGCGAGGCGTTCCTAAAACGCTGGCGCGACGCGACCGTGCGCTGGGAAAAGGAGGGCGCCCCGCTCAAGGGCATGGGCGTCGTCACGTATCACAAGAACCTTACCTACCTCTTCGCCTGGCTCGGCATGCGCGAGCTCGGTACGCTCGAGCCGAAGCCCGGGCTGCCGCCGAGCACCGCGCACCTCACAGGCCTGCTCGAGCAACTGCAGCGCGAGCCGGCGAAGGCCGTGGTGCGCGCGGCCTACAACGAGCCGCGCGCCGCCGAGTGGCTCGCGGAGCGTGCGCACATCCCGGTCGTCGTGCTGCCGTTCACCGTCGGCGGCACCGATCAGGCGAAGGATCTGTTCACGCTCTACGACGACAGCCTGGCGCGGCTCCTCGCGCTCTTGAAGTGAGCACAGGGCTCGGCATCGTCTTGCCCGCGCTGCTGGCGGGCCTGCTCGTCACAGCGACGCATGTACCGCTCGGCATGCAGGTCCTGCGCCGCGGCATTGTCTTCATCGACCTCGCCGTGGCGCAGATCGCAGGGCTCGGCGTCATCGTCGCCGACCAGCTCGGCTACGAGCCGCAGGGACCGGCGGTGCAGGTGGCGGCGCTGGGCGCGGCGCTGGCGGGCGCGCTAGTGCTCAATTGGACCGACAAGCGCTGGCCGGACGTGCAGGAGGGAATCATCGGTGTCACTTTCGTGCTCGCCGCCAATGTCGCCATCCTCCTCATGGCCGCCGACCCGCACGGCGCCGAGCATCTCAAGGACCTGCTGGTGGGGCAGATCCTGTGGGCGGACACCGGCAGGCTTGCCGTCGTGGCGGTGCTGTATGCGGTGATCCTCGCGCTCTGGTTCGGCGTCGGCGAGCGCGTCGGGCGCATCAGCGAACGGTGGCACGCGCGCTTCTACATTCTGTTCGCCTGCGCTGTGACGGCTTCGGTGCAGCTCGTCGGCGTCTATCTCGTCTTTGCGACGCTCATCGTGCCGGCGCTCGCCACGCGCCGTTTCAATCGCTGGCGCCTCGCGTCGGGCTATGTGCTCAGCTCGCTCGCCTATGCGGCCGGCCTGGGCATCTCGCTCCTCACGGACCTGCCGCCGGGACCGCTGGTGGTGTGTTGCATGACGGCGCTTGGGCTCGTAGTCTTGCTGTTGAGTTCCCCGCGTCCCGCCCGCATCTAACCAAGATGGAGCAATTTCACGGCACGACCATCCTTTCCGTGCGCCGGGGGCGCAGCGTGGCGCTCGGCGGCGACGGACAGGTGACGCTCGGCAACGTCGTCGTCAAGGGCGGCGCGAAAAAGGTGCGCCGCCTGCACAACGACCAGATCCTCGCCGGCTTCGCCGGCGGCACGGCGGACGCCTTTACTTTATTTGAACGCTTCGAGGCGAAGCTCGACAAGCACCAGGGCAACCTGATGCGCTCCGCCGTCGAGCTGGCCAAGGACTGGCGCACCGACCGCATCCTGCGCCGGCTGGAAGCGATGCTCGCGGTCGCCGATCGCGAGCATTCGCTCATCATCACCGGCGCGGGCGATGTGCTCGAGCCCGAGCAAGGCATCGTCGCCATCGGCTCGGGCGGCCCCTTCGCGCAGAGCGCGGCGCTCGCGCTGCTGCAGAACACCGAGCTTGGCGCGCGCGAGATCGTCGACAAGGCGCTCGCGATCGCGGCGGACCTCTGCATCTATACGAACCACCAGCGATCCATCGAGGTCCTCGAATGAGCTGCCTCATTGGCGTCATGACGCCGCAGGAAATCGTCCACGAGCTGGACAAGTACATCGTCGGGCAGGGAAAGGCGAAGCGTGCGGTCGCGATTGCGCTGCGCAATCGCTGGCGGCGACAGCAGGTCGCGGAGCCGCTGCGTCAGGAGATCACGCCCAAGAACATTCTCATGATCGGGCCGACGGGCGTGGGCAAGACCGAGATCGCGCGGCGGCTTGCCCGCCTGGCGGAGGCGCCGTTCATAAAGGTGGAGGCGACCAAGTTCACCGAGGTAGGCTACGTCGGCCGCGACGTCGACACGATCGTGCGCGACCTGGTGGAGATCAGCGTCAAGCAGACGCGCGAGCAGGCGATGAAGCGGGTGCGCACGCGCGCCGAGGAGGCGGCCGAGGAGCGGATCCTCGACGTGATGCTGCCGGCGGCGCGCGGCGCGGGCTTCCAGGAGCGAAGCGCCGAGGAGAGCGCCACGCGCCAGAAATTCCGCAAGAAGCTGCGCGAGCGCGAGCTCGACGATAAGGAGCTCGACATCGAGGTCGCCGCGACCAGCTCGCACATGGAGATCCTCGCGCCGCCCGGCATGGAGGAGCTCACCTCGCAGATCCAGGGCATGCTGTCCAACCTCGGCGGCGGGCGCAAGCGCCTGCGGCGCATGAAGATCCGCGAGGCGCTCGAGCTCATTTGCGAGGAGGAGGCGGCGCGCCTGGTGAACGACGACGAGCTAAAAGCGCGCGCGCTGGCGAACGCCGAGCAGAACGGCATCGTGTTCCTCGACGAGATCGACAAGATCACCAGCCGCTCGGAAGTGCAGGGCGCGGACGTCTCCCGCCAGGGCGTGCAGCGCGATCTGCTGCCGCTCGTCGAAGGCACCACCGTGTCGACGCGCTACGGCATGGTGAAGACCGATCACATGCTGTTCATCGCCTCCGGCGCCTTCCATCTGGCGAAGCCGTCGGATCTCATCCCCGAGCTGCAGGGCCGCTTCCCGATCCGCGTGGAGCTCGATTCGCTCACCGTGGACGACTTCGAGCGCATCCTCACCGGGACCGATGCGAGCCAGGTAAAGCAGTACCAGGCGCTGCTCGCTACCGAAGGCGTGCACCTCGAGTTCCGGCCGGAGGCGATCCGGCGTCTGGCGCAGATCGCCTACCAGGTGAACGAGAAGACCGAGAACATCGGCGCGCGCCGGCTCTACACCGTGCTGGAGAAACTGCTGGAGGAAATTTCCTTCGACGCCGGCCGGCGCGCCGGCCCGGGCGAGGTGACGATCGATGCCGCTTACGTCGACACGCGCCTCGGCGAGCTCGCTAGGGATGAGGATCTGGCGCGCTACGTTCTCTGAGCTCGAGCTCCAGGCACATCCGGCATAGGCAGCCCCGCCCGGGGACCGGCTCGAGCGGCGGCAGTGCCTCACACCAGCAGCCCGTCTCGTCCGCGCCACAGGTGAACGCCGCCCCGCATCGGGCGCAGGCCAAGTCCTTCATCCGGAAAAGTCTACCCGCCCCTTGAAATGGCGAAGGCGGGCCCCACCTTTAGCTCTGCACGGGGCATTAGCCCCACAGTCAAAGGAGAGCACCATGGCGAGCATTCAAAGGTTCGACCCGTTCAACGAGCTGGTCGATGATCTGTTCAAGGGCTTCCTCGTGCGCCCGCTGGCGTACGACGGTCGCGGCGACGGCGCGGCGATCCTGCCGCGTGCGAAGGTCGACGTGGCCGAGAAGAACGGGGCCTACGTCGTCGCCGCCGAGCTGCCGGGCGTGAAGAAGGAAGACATTCACGTCAGCATCGACGGCGCGCAGGTGACGCTCGAGGCGGAGGTCAAGCGCGAGAAGGAAGCGACCAAGGACGAGCGAGTGCTGCACAGCGAGCGCGTCTACGGCAAGGTCAGCCGCAGCTTTACGTTGCCGCAGGAAGTCGACGAGACCAAGGCGGACGCCAAGTTCCGCGATGGCGTGCTGGAGCTCACGCTGCCGAAGAAGGCGGCGGCCCAGCGCAAGCAGATCTCGATCCAGTAATCGGCAGTTGCACGAAAGGCAAAGGCGGGCGCCGCTCGGCGCTCGCCTTTTCTTTTGTTTGTAGAATGGCCACGCCGATGAACGCGCCCTTCGTGCACAACCCGCAAGCCGCTGAGAAGGCGCGCGTGCTTGCCGAGGCGCTGCCGTACATCCAGCGCTTCCATGGCCGGACGATCGTCGTGAAGTACGGCGGCAACGCGATGACCGAGGACGAGCTCAAAAAAAGCTTCGCCCACGACGTGGTGCTGCTCAAGCTCGTCGGCATGAACCCGGTGGTGGTGCATGGCGGCGGTCCGCAGATCGAGCAGCTCCTCACGCGGCTCGGCAAGAAAGGCGAGTTCGTGCAGGGCATGCGCGTCACCGATGCGGAGACCATGGACGTGGTCGAGATGGTGCTCGGCGGCCAGGTCAACAAGGAAGTGGTCGAGCTCATCAACCAGGCGGGCGGCAAGGCGGTCGGGCTCACCGGCCAGGACGGCGCCTTCATCCGCGCGCGCAAGATGCTCCTGCCTTCCAAGGACAATAGCCATGTCGACCTCGGCCAGGTCGGCGAGATCGATTCGATCGATCCGGCGGTGATCCGCGCGCTCGAAGGCGGCGGCTTCATTCCGGTGGTCGCGCCGATCGGCACCGGCGCCGATGGCACCACCTACAACATCAATGCCGATCTCGTGGCCGGCAAGCTCGCCGAGATCCTGCAGGCGGAGAAGCTGGTGGTCCTCACCAACACGCCGGGCGTGCTCGACAAGCAGGGCAAGCTGCTCACCGGCCTAACGCCGAAGAAGATCGACGACCTAGTGCAGAAGGGCGTGATCTCCGGCGGCATGCTGCCGAAGATCGGCTCCGCGGTCGACGCGGCGAGAAACGGCGTGAAAAGCGTGCACATCATTGATGGCCGCGTGCCGCACGCCGTGCTCCTCGAGGTCTTGACCGACCAGGGCGTCGGCACGCTCATCCGCAGCAAATAGCGAGCGAATAGGCAGGCCGTGAGGCTGGCCCGAATTGCGCCGTCCAGGCGGGTCTGGATCTTCGATCTCGACAACACGCTGCACGATGCGCGTGCACGCATCTTCCCGGCGATGCACGAGCAGATCAACGCCTACCTGCGGCGCTACTTCGGGGTCGACGAGGCGGGGGCCAACGAGATCCGCGAGCGCTTCTGGCGCACCTACGGTACGACGCTGAATGGGCTGATGCGCCATCACGGCGCGGATCCGCGGCACTTCCTGCGCGAGACGCATGTCTTTCCCGAGCTCGCCGAGATGGTGGTGCACGAGAACGCGCTCAAGCACGCGCTCGCGCTCCTCGGCGGGCAAAAACTGGTCTTTTCCAATGCCCCGCGCCACTATGTGACCGAGGTGCTGCGCATCATGGGAATGGCGCGCACGTTCGATGCCGTCTACACCATCGAGGATGCGCGCTTTCGCGGCAAGCCGGCGGCACACGGCTTCCTCATGCTGCTGCGCAAGCACCACCTGGACCCCCATCGCTGCGCCTTCATCGACGATGCGCTGGAGAACCTGCGCGCCGCGCATCGCCTCGGCATGTCGACCGTGTGGGTATCGCGCGAGCGTCGGCGCGTGCCGTACGTCGATTTGCGCGTCGGATCGGTGCGTGAACTACCGCGCTTGGTTTTCAGAGGAAGCTCGGCATAGAATTCCCGACCCCCGTATTCCCATTCCATGCCCCGAGCCAAAGGCGAACGCAAGCTCGAGATCTTGAAGGCGCTCGCACAGATGCTCCAAGCGCCGAAATGGGAACGCATCACCACCGCCGCGCTCGCCGAGACGCTCGGCGTCTCCGAAGCCGCGCTCTACCGCCACTTCGCCTCGAAGGCACAGATGTACGAGGGGCTGATCGAGTTCATCGAGACTTCCGTGTTCTCGCTCGCCAACCGCATCACGCAGGACGAGGCCGACGGCCGCAAGCAGGCCGAGCAGCTGACCGAGATGCTGCTCGCCTTCGCGGAAAAGAATCCGGGGATGGTGCGCGTCATGACCGGCGACGCCCTGGTCGGTGAGCACGAGCGGCTGCAGACGCGCATGAACCAGTTCTTCGACCGCTTTGAGGCGACGCTGAAGCAGGCGCTGCGCAACGCCGAAGACGGCGATGCCAACGGCCGCGCCAGCGCCATGGTGCGCTATTCGATCGGCTGCCTGCACCAGTACGCGAAAAGCGGCTTTTCCCGTAAGCCCACCGAGAGCTTTTCGGCGCAGCGCAAATACCTGCTCGCCTAGAAAATAGGGACAGTCCCTATTTTCCGCAGACGGCGCAGCGCGGATCCTTCGCCACCTTGACGGTGCGCCAGTCGGCGCGGTGCGCATCGATGAGGAGCAATCGGCCGGAGAGCGATTCGCCGGTGCCGACGAGGAGCTTGAGCGCCTCCATCGCCTGAACCGCGCCGACCACGCCGGTGAGTGGGGCGAAGACGCCCATCTGCGAGCACTGCACTTCTTCCACTTCCGCGTCTTCGGGAAAGAGGCAGGCGTAGCACGGCGCATCCGGCTTGCGCAGGTCGAACACCATCAGCTGCGCATCGAAGCGGATGGCGGCGCCGGAAACCAGCGGTTTCTTGTGGGCGACGCAGGCACGGTTCACGGCATGGCGCGTGGCGAAGTTGTCCGAGCAGTCGAGCACGATGTCGGCGCCGCGCGCGAGCTCGTCCATCTCCGTGGCGCTGACGCGCGCAGCGACTGGTACCACCTCGACGTCGGGGTTGACGGCGTGCAACACGGTGCGCGCCGCGACGACTTTCTGCGCGCCGAGCGAATCGGTGCGGTAGAGGATCTGGCGCTGCAGGTTGGTGAGATCGACCGTGTCCGAGTCGGCGATGGTGAGGCGGCCGATGCCAGCGGCGGCCAGGTAGAGCGACGCGGGACAGCCAAGGCCGCCCGCGCCAATCACGACGGCGGAAGCGGAGCGCAGCTTCTCCTGCCCCTCCACCCCGATTTCCGGGAGAAGGATATGGCGGCTGTAGCGGAGAAGCTGCTGGTCGTCTATTAGAAGAGCGCGGAGAAGCTGCTCGTCAATTCGTCTTCGTGCTCTGCGCGACCGTCGGCGCCTGGCTCTTCACCGGCTCGCCCTTCAGGAAGGCGACGGCCTGCGTGAGCTGGAAGTCCTCCTTGGAGCCAAAGTCGATCGGCTTCAGCTCCGCGGGCGAGGGCGCCGGGACGGTGCGCGCGCGCGGCGCGGCGTCCTTAGGATCCTTGCCGGCGTCCTTCTTCGCCTCGGCCTTGCCGTTCTCGAGGTGGCGCTGCAGGTCGGCTTCGCGCACGCGCGTCGCGGTGTCGCTCGGGTCCTCGACCACGATGTCCGGCGTGATGCCGAGCGCCTGGATCGAACGCCCGTTCGGCGTGTAGTAGCGCGCCGTAGTCAGCTTGATCGCGGTGTTGTTGCCGAGCGGCATGATGGTCTGCACCGAGCCCTTGCCGAAACTCTGCGTACCGATGACCTTGGCGCGCTGGTGGTCCTGAAGCGCGCCGGCGACGATCTCGGACGCGGACGCCGAACCGCCGTTCACAAGAACGACCATCGGCACGGTCTTGACCGCGGCCGGCAGCGACTTCAGCACGTCCTCGCTGCGGCGCGCGTAGTCGTCGGGCGAGGCGTAGAACTTCTTGCGCGCGTCCTCGGCGCGGCCGTCGGTGGAGACGACCAGGCTCTTCTGCGGCAGGAAGGCGGCGCTGACCGCGACCGCGCCGTGCAGCAGGCCGCCCGGATCGTTGCGCAGGTCGAGTACGAGGCCCTTGACCTGGCCCTGCTTGAAGAGCTCGTTCACCGCTTTCACCAATGCCTCCGGCGTGCCTTCCTGGAAGGCGCGCACGCGCACCCAGGCAAAGCCCGGCTCGATCATCTTCGAGGTGATGCTTTGCACCTTGATGATCGAGCGCGTCAGCGTGACGATGATCGGCGCGCTTTCGCCCTTGCGGCTGATGGTGAGCGTGATCTGGGTGTTGGGCTTGCCACGCATGCGCTTCACGGCGTCGTTCAGCGTCATGCCCTTGACCGGCGTGTCGTCGAGCTTGACGATCAGGTCGTTCGGCTTGATGCCGGCCTTGAAGGCGGGGGTGTCCTCGATCGGCGAGATGACCTTCACGAAGCCGTCTTCCATGCCCACTTCGATGCCCAGGCCGCCGAACTGTCCCTGCGTGCCGACCTGCAGCTCCTTGAACGCTTCCTGGTCGAGGTAGGCCGAGTGCGGGTCGAGGCCCGTCAGCATGCCGTTGATCGCCTCGGTGAAGAGCTTCTTGTCTTCCACCGGCTCGACGTAGTTCTTCTTGATCGCGTCCACCACTTCGGTGAAGGCGCGCAGTTCCTCGATCGGCAGCGGAGTTCGCGCTGCCCGGTCGGCGATGGCCTGGAAGTTGAGGCTGATCAGCACGCCGGCAACGGCGCCGACGAGGATGAAGCCGATGGAGCGAAGCTTTTGCATGGTCGGGGGATCGCTTATTTCAACGTGACCCAGCGCAGCGGGTCGAAGGCGCGGCCTAAATACCGCAATTCAAAGTATAAACCGGTTTGCTCACGGCCACCGCTCGCGCCTGCGGTGGCGAGCGTCTCGCCGGCGCTGACCGCTTCGCCCACCTGTTTCAGGAGAGATTCCGCATTGGCGTAGATCGACAGGTAATTTTCTCCGTGGTCGACGATCATCAGGTTACCGAAGCCGCGCATCCAGTCGGCGTAGACCACCTGCCCGCGTGCTACCGCCCTGACAGGCTCGCCCTGCGGCGCGCGTATGAACACGCCTTTTGCCGCGAGGCCGCCTGCTTCCCTTGGAGCGCCGTAGCGCCCGGTCAGTTCCCCCTTGAGCGGGAGTCTGAGCTTTCCGCGCAGCCGGGAGAATGATTCGCTCTGTAAACCTTTTTCAGGAACCGCTTCTACGCGCCCGAGCACCCGCCCGAGGCCCGCGACCAGCCGTGATAGCCGGCTTTCATCGGCTCGTAGGACGCTGATCTCGCGGCGCTGGCGGCGGATTTCGGCCGCCGAGCGTTCGAGCACCCGGCGGCGCGCTTCGCGCTCGCGCAAGATGCGCGCGCGGTCGGCCCGGCTCGCCTGCTCCACCGAGCGCAGGCGTTCGCGCTTTGCCCGCGCCTCGCGCTCCAGCCCGGCGAGGGCGTCCAGATCTGCGCGGTATGCCGCTACCAGGGCGGCCGCGGCACGCGATACGTAGCCGACGTAGGCGAGACGCCGGCCGAGCTCGGACGGATCGTCGCCTGAGAGCGCCGCGCGCACGACGTCGGGGGCGCCCAATCCCTGGCGCGCGACGAGCAGGCGCTCCATCGAGCGCTCCCGGCCGGCGATCACGCGCTCGAGGCCCTGGCGCCGCTCGCCGAGCCGCGCGGCCTCCACTCGCAGCTCGCGGCTTTCGGCTTGCAGCGCCGCGAGCGTGCGGTTGGCTTCCGAGATGGCGCGCTCGGAATCGCGCAGCGCATCGCGCGCCTCGCGGCGCTCGCTTTCCTTGGCCTCCAGGTCATGGCCGAGCCGCTCGATGCGCGCGCGCAGCTCCTTGAGATCGCGCCCCTCCGGCGCCGCCTCGGCGGCCAGTGCCGCGCAGGCGACGAGCAGAAGGAGCGCGCGCGTCAGACCTTCGCCTTGCCCTGCGCGGAGACCGCGGCGAGGCGCCGCTCGACTTCCGCGGCGTCTCCCAAATAGTAGTGCTTGAGCGGCCGCAAGTCGTCGGAGAGCTCGTACACCAGCGGGATGCCGGTCGGAATGTTCAAGCTGACGATTTCCTGGTCGCCGATCGAATCGAGATGCTTGACGAGCGCGCGCAGCGAATTGCCGTGCGCCGCGATCAGCACCCGCTTGCCAGCGCGCACCGCCGGCACAATGGTCTCGTTCCAGTACGGCATCACGCGCGCCACCGTGTCCTTCAAGCACTCCGTGCGCGGCACCGGGATGCCGGCATAGCGGCGCTCCTTGCCCTCGTAACGTACATCGTCCGCGGGCAGCTCGGGTGGCGGGATGTCGTAGCTGCGGCGCCAGACGAGCACCTGGTCCTCGCCGAACTTCGCCGCCATCTCGGCCTTGTTGAGGCCCTGCAGGGCGCCGTAATGCCGCTCGTTCAGCCGCCAGCTCTTCTGCACCGGCAGCCACATGCGGTCGAGCTCGTCGAGCGCGATCCAAAGCGTGCGAATCGCGCGCTTCAGGACCGAGGTGCAGGCGAGATCGAAGTCGTAGCCGCCCGATTTCAGCAGCTGGCCGGCTCTACGCGCTTCCTCGATACCGCTCGGCGCGAGATCGACATCGGTCCATCCGGTGAAGCGGTTTTCGCGGTTCCAGGTCGACTCGCCGTGGCGCAGGAGCACGAGCTTGGGCATCGCAGTCAATTATAATGACCGGCTCCGCGTGGATTTCCTCCGCAACAATCTCCTTCTCTTCGTCGTCGCGCTGGTCTCCGGCGGCATGTTGCTGTGGCCGTTCGTGCGCCGCACGAGCGGCGGGCCGTGGGTCACTGCCGCGCAGGCGACGCACCTCATCAACCGCGAAGAGGCGATCGTCCTCGACGTGCGTGAGCCGAACGAATACGCCGCCGGCTACGTGCTCGGGGCCAAAAACCTGCCGCTCGCGCGCCTCGCGGCGGGCGCCACCGAGCAGCTCAAGCGCAAGGACCGTCCGATCATCGTCTGCTGCGACGGCGGCGATCGCGCCGGCAAGGCGGCGAGCGCGCTCAAGCGGCAAGGCTTTACGCGGGTCGCGAATCTTACCGGCGGGCTGAACGGCTGGCAGCAGGCCGGGCTCCCGGTGGAGAAATGAGCATCGAGAAGTGATGCCGAAGGTGCTGATGTACTGCACCTCCGCCTGTCCGTTTTGCCAGGCGGCGGAGCGACTGCTCCTCGAGAAAGGCGTCAAGATCGACAAGGTGCGCGTCGACCTCGAGCCGGCGCGGCGCGCCGAGATGATGCAAAAGAGCGGCCGGCGCACCGTGCCGCAGATCTGGATCGGCGAGCGCCATATCGGCGGCTGCGACGATCTCTACGACCTCGAGCGCCAGGGCGGGCTCGAGCCACTCCTGAAAGCGACCCCATGAGCAACGGCCAGCAACAACCCCAGCCGACATTCCAGATCGAGAAGGTCTACGTGAAGGACGTGTCGCTCGAGATTCCGCATGCGCCCAAGGTTTTCCTGGAGCAGGTGCAGCCGCAGCTCGAGGTGCAGATCAACACCGGCGCGGACAATTTCGCCGAAGGCTACTACGAGGTCACCGTCACGGCGACGGTGACCGCGCGCGTCGGCGAGCGCACGCTGTTTCTCGTCGAAGCGCGCCAGGCGGGCATCTTCCAGATCCGCAGCGTGGCCGCCGAGGAGATGGGGCCGCTTCTCGGAATCGCCTGCCCGACGGTGATCTATCCCTATCTACGCGAGACCATCCAGGACATGATCTCGCGCGGCGGCTTCCCGCCGGTGATCCTCGCGCCGCTGTCGTTCGAGGCGCTCTACCAGCAGCAGAACGCGACAACTCAGCAGCCGCGCGTCGAAGTCGCGCGCAACTAACGTGCGCATAGCGGTGCTCGGCGCGGGCGCCTGGGGCACCGCCATCAGCTGTGTGCTCGGCGCACGTCTCGAGGTGTCGCTCTGGGCGCGCGACGCGGCGCAGGCCAGGATCATCGCCACGAGCCGGCGCAACGAGCGCTATCTCGCGGGTATCGAGTTGCCCTCCACAGTCGTCGTCACCACCGAGCTGCATGCTGCTACGCACGGCGCGGCGCTTCTCCTGGCAGCGACGCCGGTCGCAGGATTGCGTTCGCTCCTGGGTGCGCTGCCTGCGCCTTTGCCGGTCGTCTGGCTGTGCAAGGGCTTCGAGGAAGGTACGGGCGAGCTCCCGCACCAGATCGCGCGCGGCGCGCTCGGCGCAGAAGCGCGCTTCGGCGCCCTCTCCGGTCCCTCGTTCGCCGAGGAAGTGGCGAGGGGGCTGCCTTGCGCGCTGACGCTCGCCTCGCACGACGCCGCGTTTGCGCGTGACACCGCGGCGCTCCTGCACGGCGGTCGCATGCGGGTGTACTACTCGAGCGATCTGGTGGGCGTCGAGATCGGTGGTGCAGTGAAGAACGTGATGGCGATCGCCGCGGGCATCTCCGACGGCATGGGGCTCGGCCTCAATGCGCGCGCCGCGCTCATCACGCGCGGTCTGGCCGAAATCACCCGCCTGGGCGTTGCGCTAGGCGGCCAGCCCGAAACCTTCATGGGACTCGCCGGCGCCGGCGATCTCATCCTTACGGCCACGGGCGACCTGTCGCGCAATCGGCGCGTTGGCCTGGAGCTGGCCCGCGGCCGCTCGCTCGCCGAGATCGTCGCCGGCCTCGGCCATGTCGCCGAGGGCGTGCATTCGGCGCGCGAGGTGTTGAAGCTCGCCCGCGCGAACCGGGTCGACATGCCGGTGACCGAGGCGGTATGCGCGGTGCTCGAAGCGCGACTCACGCCCGCCCTCGCAGTCGAGCGGCTGCTCGCCCGCGAATCGAAGATGGAGCGCTAGCCAGCGCCCGGGTAGCCGAGCTGTCGCCAGGCCTCGAACACCGCGACCGCCACGGCATTGGACAGATTGAGGCTGCGGTTGCCCGGCCGCATCGGCAGCCGCACCCGCGCCTCGGGGGCGAACCCGGCCAGCACTTCGGGCGGCAGTCCATCGGCCTCGCGGCCGAACACCAGCACATCGTTGGCGGCGTAGCGCACCTCGGTGAACAGCGTGGCGGCGCGCGGCGCGAAGGCAAAGAAACGCCGCTCGCCGAGGCTCGCGCGGCAGGCGCTCCAGGACCGGTGTACGCGCACGCTGGCGAGCTCGTGGTAGTCGAGACCGGCCCGCTTGAGCTGCCGGTCGTCCATCGAGAAGCCGAGCGGCTCGACCAGATGCAGCCGCGCGCCGGTGTTGGCGGCGAGGCGGATGACGTTGCCCGTGTTCGGCGGAATCTCAGGATGCACCAGCACGATGTCAATCATGCGGCGGCGTGCGCGCCACGATCCAGTTCACCACGCGCAGCGCGCCGGCGCGCTTCAGCGTGCGCGCGAGCTCATCGAGCGTTGCCCCGGTCGTGATCACGTCGTCGACCACCGCTACGGTCGCGCCGACCAGCGCGCGCGTGCAGCGAAAGGCGTCGCGCACGTTGCGCCGCCGCTCATCGTAGGGCAGCTCGCCGCGCGATCTCCATCGCCTGGTTGTAGCCGCGCCGCTGCAGCCGCTCGCGTGACAGCGGCACGGGCACGATGCAGTCGATACGCTCATCGCCGAGCGACGGCGCGACGAGCGCCGCCAGCAGGGGTGCGAGTGCCAGCTCGCCGCGAAACTTGAGCGCCTGGATGAGCGCGTCGGCGGGAAATTCGTAGGCGAGGGGCGCGCGCGTCGCGTCATAGGCAGGATCGTCGCGCAGGCAGCGGCCACAGACCAGGCCGCCCGGCGATGCGAGCGCGCAGCGCGGGCACGCGGGCGCGGTAAGGCGCGGCAGCTCGGCGTCGCACGCGTCGCAAAGGAGCTCGCGCGCCGCGCCCCGGCAGACAAAGCAGCTGCCGCCGAAAACGAAGCTCGCCAGTCGTGAGTGGACCGCTCGTGCCCGCATACAATTGCGCCCTCATGTGGACTGTAGCCCAGCTCAGCCGCGACCTTGCGGCCGGTCGCACCACCAGCCGCGAGCTCGTCGAGCAGGCGCTCGCGCGCATCGCCGCCCCGGCGGGCGAGGGCGCGCGCGCCTTCCTCAAGGTATACGACGAACAGGCGCGCGCCGATGCCGACCACGCCGACCGCCTGCGAACGCGCGGCGTGCGCCGCTCGGCGATCGACGGGTTGCCGGTGTCGCTCAAGGATCTCTTCGACGTCGCGGGCGATGTCACGCGCGCCGGCTCGAAGGTGCTGGCGATCGACGCAAAGGCGGATGCCGGCGCGGTGGCGCGCCTGCGCGCGGCCGGCGCCCTCTTCATCGGGCGCACCAACATGGTCGAGTTCGCCTTCGGCGGTGTCGGCCTGAATCCGCACTATGGAACGCCGAAGAACCCCTGGGATCGCGCCGCGGGGCGCGTGCCGGGCGGCTCCTCCTCGGGCGCGGCCGTGGCGCAGGCCGAAGGCATGTGCGTCATGGCGCTCGGCTCGGACACGCGCGGCTCGGTCCGGGCGCCTTCGGCGCTCTGCGGCGTGACCGGCTGGAAGCCGACCGCGCGCCGCGTACCGCGCGAAGGCGCCTTCCCGCTCTCCTTTACCCTCGACTCCATCGGGCCGCTCGCCAACTCGGTCGCCTGCTGCGCGGCGTACGACGCGGTGCTCGCCGGCGAGCCGGGCGCGACGCTGCCGAGGATGGAAGTGAAGGGCCTGCGGCTGCTGCTGCCGAGGTCCTCCGCGCTCCTGGAGCTCGACCGCGCGGTCGAGCAGGCGTTCGAGCGCGCGCTCAAACGCTTCGCCCAGCAGGGCGCGATCATCGAGGAGAAGCCGGTGCCGGCATTCGACCGACAGGCCGAGTACTTCAAGGGCGGCGGCTACGCCGGCGCGGAGTCCTATTACATCCACCGGCCCTATCTCGATCGTATCGGCGAGTACGACCCGCGCGTCGGCAAGCGGCTGCTCTTCGGCAAGGACATGAGCGCGGCCGACTATGTGGAGCTTGGCGAGCTGCGCGCCGCCTTCATGCGCGAGATCGAGACCCTCTCGGCGCCCTACGACGCGATCGTCATGCCGACCGTGGCGTGCGTCGCGCCGACCATCGCCCAGACCGAAGCGAGCATGGACGACTACGTTCGCTGGAACATGCGCATCCTGCGCAACCCCGGCCTCATCAACTTCCTCGACGGCTGCGCCGCAAGCCTGCCCTGCCACGAGCCCGGTACGGCGCCGGTCGGACTGATGGTGTGCGGCACCGCGAGTACGGACCGGCGCACGCTCGCGGTCGCGGCGGCGCTTGAGCGAGCGCTCGGGCGCGATTGACGAGCGCGCCGCCCGCCGCGCCTTCGAGCGGGCTGCGCGCTCCTACGCCGGCGCCTCCCGCATAGAAGCCGAAGTCGCGGCGCGCATGCTCACGCGCCTCGATTACATCAAGCTGCAGCCGCAGCGCATTCTCGACGCCGGCAGCGGTCCCGCGCGTGACGCCATGGCGCTCGCGCGCCGCTATCGCGGCGCCAACCTGATCGCGCTCGATTTCGCGCACGCCATGCTGCCGCGCGCAGGCCGCCTCGAGCGCTGGCTCGGGCGCGGCACGCTCGCCGTCTGCGCCGGCCTGAACCGGCTGCCGCTCCCGCCGCAGAGCGTGCAGCTCGTCTGGTGCAACATGGCGCTGCACTGGGTGAGCGAACCGCTCGCGGCGCTGCGCGAGTTCGAGCGCGTGCTTTCGCCCGATGGCCTGCTGATGTTCAGCACGCTCGGCCCGGACACGCTGAAGGAATTGCGCGCCGCCGCGGGCCCGGCGCGCGTGCACGCATTCATCGACATGCATGACTGGGGCGACATGCTCGTCGCGGCCGGTTTCCAGGCCCCGGTGATGGACATGGAGATGATCGAGCTCGAGTACGGGCGAGGCGCGCGGCTGCTCGACGATCTGCGCGCCAGCGGGCAGACCAACGCCCGCAACGATCGCCCGCGCTCCCTCGCCGGCCGTTCGTTCGGTGATGAGCTTCGTCGCCGCCTCGATCTCGAACGTCGTGCGACCTATGAGGTCGTTTACGGCCACGCATGGAAGCGAGCGCCGGTCTCCTCCGAAGTCAAAACAGTCCGTGTTTTCAAGCGTTTTTCTTGAGAGCGCGCGTTCTCCTGTGGTAATTTACGCGCCTCTGTGAGCATGCCGAGCCTCGAGTCGCCTGGGGCAAACGAGCCGCGCGAGCTGCCGTTCCGGGAAGAGAAGCGCGGCTTTAGCGTGACCCTCAAGCGCAATTGTTCGATTTCTCCAGCGAGCCTCGCCTGCGTTTTTGCCGCGCTCGGCATCGCGGTGCTGGCGATCGGCGCAGGCTTCGCGCTGCTCGGCGCCTGGCTGATATTGCCCTTTGCCGGCCTCGAGGTGCTGCTCCTGGCGGGCGCATTCCTGCTGCAGGCGCGCCACGCCACCGACTATGAGCGCATCGAGCTTTTCGGCGAGCGCCTGCGTATCGATGTCGCCGACGGCGAGCGGGTTTCGCGCTACGAGATCGATGCGCGCCACGCGCGCCTCGCCATGGACCAGGGCGCGCTCGTGCTGCGCGGCCCGCGCGAGCGGCTGGTGCTCGGCCGCCACCTCGACGCGCAGTCGCGCGCCGCGTTCGCGACCGAGCTCCAAAGACGACTGCGGATCTAGACTCGGGGAAAGAACAACATGAAGGGATCGAAGCTCCTGGGCGCGCTCGGCGGCCTTGCCGCGGCGGCCGCTTCCTCAAGCGCGCATGCGCTCGCCTGGTATTTCCAGTCCCCGGGCTCGCAGCTCGCGCGCGACATCGACCACCTGCACCAGTACGTGATGTGGCTGATCATCGTCATCTTCGTCGGCGTGTTCGGCTTCATGTTTTATGCGTGCTTCGCCCACCGCAAATCGAAGGGCCATGCCGCCGAGCAGTTCCACGAGAACACGGCGGTGGAGATTCTCTGGACCGTCATCCCGGCCATCATCCTGGTGATCATCGCCTGGCCGGTGACCAAGGTGGTGATCGCGCAGAAGGACACTTCCAGCCCCGATCTCACCATCAAGGTGACCGGCTACCAGTGGAAGTGGGGTTACGACTATGTGAGAGGCGAAGGCGAAGGCATCAGCTTCGTCTCCATGCTCGCCACCCCGCGCGAGCAGATCGAGGGCAGGCAGCCGAAGGGCGAGAACTACCTGCTCGAGGTGGACAACGAGTTGGTCGTGCCGATCGGCAAGAAGATCCGCGTGATCACCACCGCCGCCGACGTGATCCACTCGTGGTGGGTGCCGGCGTTCGGCGCCAAGCAGGACGCGATTCCCGGTTTCCTGCGCGACCTGTGGTTCAAGCCCGAGGTGCTCGGCACCTTCCGCAGCCAGTGCGTCGAGCTCTGCGGCAAGGAGCACGGCTTCATGCCGATCGTCGTACGCGTCGTGTCGCAGGAGGACTATGCGAAGTGGGTCGCGCAGCAGCAGCAACAGACGGCCGCCCAGGCCGACGACCCGAACAAGAAGTGGGAGCCGAAGGACCTGATTGCTCGCGGCGAGAAGGTCTACGGCACGATCTGCGTCGCCTGCCACCAGGCACAGGGGCAGGGTACGCCGGCCATGAAAGCGCCGGCGCTCGCCGGAGACAAGTTCGTGACGGGGCCGAAGAACGGCCCTATCGACACGGTGCTCAATGGGCGTCCGGGCACCGCGATGCAGGCGTTCGGCAAGCAGCTCTCCGACACGGAGATCGCCGCCGTCCTCACGTATGTACGCAACAGCTGGGGCAATAAGGCCCCCGAGGTGCAGCCGGCCGAAGTGCAGGCGCGCCACAAACAGTGATCAGAGGAGTCAGGAGAACTTCATGAGCGCAATCGTCGACAGCCACGGGCACGCCCACGATCACGGCCACGGCCACGATCATCACGATCACCACGGCGGCTACGGCGGCATCATGCGCTGGGTCACCACGACCAATCACAAGGACATCGGCACGATGTACCTGTGGTTCGCGGGCCTCATGTTTTTCATCGGCGGCATGATGGCCATCGTCATCCGGCTGGAGCTTTTCCAGCCCGGATTGCAATTCGTGAATCCGGACTTCTACAACCAGCTCGTAACGTCGCACGGCCTCATCATGATCTTCGGCGCGATCATGCCGGCGTTCGTCGGCTTCGCGAACTGGCAGATCCCGATGATGATCGGCGCGCCCGACATGGCGTTCGCGCGGCTGAACAACTGGTCGTTCTGGCTGCTGCCGTTCGCCGCGACGCTCCTCGTCATGGCGTACTTCATGCCGGGCGGCGCGCCCGGCACCGGCTGGACGCTCTACTCGCCGCTCACGGTGCAGCAGGGCATCGGCATGGACTTCACGATCTTCGCCGTGCACATCCTCGGCATGAGCTCGATCCTGGGCTCGATCAACATCATCACCACCATCCTCAACATGCGCGCGCCCGGGATGACGATGATGCGGCTGCCGCTTTTCGTGTGGACCTGGCTGATCACGGCGTACCTGCTCGTCGCGGCGATGCCCGTGCTCGCCGGCGCGGTGACCATGACGCTCACCGACCGGCACTTCGGCACCACCTTCTTCAACGCCGCGGGCGGCGGCGACCCGGTGCTCTACCAGCACATCTTCTGGTTCTTCGGCCATCCGGAGGTGTACGTCATTGCGCTGCCGGCGTTCGGCGTCATTTCGCAGGTGATTCCTGCGTTCTCGCGCAAACCCCTCTTCGGCTACGCCTCCATGGTTTACGCCACCGCGGCGATCGCGATCCTCTCGTTCATCGTCTGGGCGCACCATATGTATACGGTGGGGATGCCGGTCACCGGCCAGCTTTTCTTCATGTACGCCACCACCTTGATCGCGGTTCCCACGGGCGTAAAAGTGTTCAA
>JAEKLK010000118.1 GCA_019509895.1 Betaproteobacteria bacterium
TTCTCATTTTTCCTCCTCCATCGCCTGCAGCCGCCATGCGTTCAGTCGCGCAAAGAGCGGTACCAGCAGGATCAGCAGCGCGCACGATAGCATCGCCGCCGCGAGCGGCCGGGAAACGAGGATCGTCAGGCTGCCCTCCGACATCATGAGCGACTGGCGCAGCGCCCGCTCCATCGCGCCCCCGAGGACGAGTCCCAGTATCAGCGGCGCGCTCGGATAGTCGAGCTTGCGCATGACATAACCGAGCAGGCCGAAGGCAGCAAGCAGTCCCAGGTCGAAAACGCTTCCCGAAACGCTATAGACGCCGACGATCGAGAGGCCAATGATCGCCGGGTAGAGCACATAGGCGGGCGCGCGCAGCACCTGCGCGAAGAGCGGTACCAGCGGCAGGTTCAGGATGAGCAGCAGCACGTTGCCGATATACATGCTCGCCACCAGCCCCCAGAAGAGCTGTGGGTTCTCGGAGATGAAGAGCGGCCCGGGCTTGAATCCCCACAGCACGAGCGCCGCGAGCAGGATCGCGGTGGTGCCCGATCCTGGAATCCCGAGTGTGAGCAGCGGTACCAGTGCCCCGCCGGTCTCGGAATTGTTCGCGCCTTCGGGCGCAGCGACGCCTTCGATCACGCCGGTGCCGAACGCCTCGCGCCGTCGGGAGAACGCCTTTTCGACGCCATAGGAAATGAACGACGCGATGGTCGAGCCCGCTCCCGGCAGGACGCCGATCAGGAAGCCGATCACCGAGCCGTTCACGAATGCGAAGCGACAATCGCGCAGGTCCTGCACCGTCGGCAGCAGGTTCCGCAGCCCCTTCGGCACCGGCAGCGCCTGCGGCTCCTCGCGCGCTTCCATGTTGGCGAGCACCTCGCCCAGCGCGAAGACACCGATCGCGACGACTACGAAATCGATGCCCGACAGGAGCTCCATGCGTCCGAAGGTGAAGCGAGACGTCGTGCTGAACGGATCGGTGCCGATGCCCGCGATCCACAGGCCGACGAGCATGGCGAGGAGCGCCTTGACGAGCGAGCGGCCGGCGAGCAGCACGACCATCGCCAGGCCGAGCGCCATCAGCCCGAAATACTCCGGCGAGCTGAAGGCGAGCGCGAGGCGCGCGAGCGGCGGTGCCACGAGCATCAGCGCCACCACGCCAAAGGTGCCGGCGATGAAGGACGCAATGGCGGCGATGCCGAGCGCCGCCCCTGCGCGGCCTTTGCGCGCGAGTTGATAGCCGTCGATGCACGTAACCACGGACGCGGATTCACCGGGCACGTTCAGGAGGATCGAGGTCGTCGAGCCGCCATACTTCGCGCCGTAATAGATGCCGGCGAGCATGATCATCGCGCCCGCCGGGTCCATGTGCGCCGTGAGCGGCAGCAGCATGGCGATAGTCGCGGGCGGCCCGAGGCCCGGCATGATGCCGACGATCGTGCCGAGCAGCACGCCGACGAAGCACCACAGCACGTTCGCTGGCTGTAGCGCAACGGCGAAGCCGTGCAGCAGGCCGCTCGCAATGTCCATCAGGGGAGCGGCGCGCCGAGTGCGAGCGCAAAGATGAGATAGAACGTCGCCACCATCCCGCCCGCCACCAGCGCCGCCTGCAGCGGCGGTCGCCGGTACATTCGCGCTACGATGAAATAGCTGAAGACGGCGAAGCCGAGCGCAAAGCCCGCGAAACGGATGAACACGATGCAGAGCGCGAGCACCGCCCAGGCTCCGAGCGCGCGTCCGGCACCACGCCAGTCAATCGCCGTGCTCTTCGCGTTGCCGATTGCCAGTGCCGCCGCGAGCACGATGATGGCGAGGCCGTACCAGCGCGGAAAAAACGCCGGTCCTGGGCCTTCGGTCGACAGGTACTCCCACCCACTGGTCGCGGCGACGATGTACACGCCGAGCGCGACGAGCGCCAGCCCGGACCAGAAGTCCGGGGATCGGCGGAACATCTACTTCTTCTTTTTCCGGGCCGCCTTGCGCGGCAAGGCGCGCTTCGCCTTTGGTCGCGGCGCCGCCTTGGCCTTCGG
Organism: Betaproteobacteria bacterium; assembly: GCA_019509895.1. GTDB lineage: Bacteria > Pseudomonadota > Gammaproteobacteria > Burkholderiales > SG8-39 > SCGC-AG-212-J23. The sequence goes on from JAEKLK010000118.1 coordinate 2,016, forward strand.
CTTCCTGTAGCGGCCCTGCGGCACGATCTCGCAGACGATGCCGCCCGGCGAGCGGAACTTCACCGGCACCACGCCCGGATCGCTGATGATCTCGCAGCCTAGCGCGCGGATGCGTTTCTCGGCACCCGGCAAATCGGCTACCTCAACCGCAAAGTGGTGGATGCACGGCCCTTCGCCGGCCGCGCGTGACTCGGCCGATTGGGTGCCCGCGTCGTACTGGATGAGCGCTAGGTCGATCGCGCCGTCGCTCAAGTGGCGCGAGGTATGGTCGCGCACCCGATCGGTGCTCATCTCGGTGAAGCCGAACACCTCACGGTAGAACTGGGTAGTGCGCTCCAGGTCCTCGACCTTGAGCGCCAGATGCACGATGCGGCTCATCACTCCTCCTTAAGCAGCGTCCTCAGTTTCCGAATATTGCCCAATTTCTCCAGTGTCCAGATAGCGTCGCACAATCGCCTTGCACGCGACTTGCCGAAGACCGGCGCGATGAGATCGGCCGCCTTTGCGTCCACCTCCTCGCGCGTCATGGGATTCTCGGCAGTGCCGCGCACCGCTTTCATGTGATGGCGAAGCGTGCGGCCATCGCGCAGCGTCACCTCGACGATGCCCTGGCGGCTCGGCATTGCTGCAGTCAGTGCGTCGTCGCCTTGGAGTTCGATCCGTTTGCGCAGCGCCAGCACCTTGGGATCGCGCATGCGGCGCTCGTTGTGCGCGGCCCGGAAGCTCACCGTGCCGTCAAGGACCATGACGGCGCACAGATGCTGCATGCAGATGTCCGGCATCGCGCGGTTGTTGGTGGTATTGGCGCCTTGGTGCGCGACGCGTACCACCAGACGCTCGACATCGGCGTGGCTGAAGCGGTGCTCGCGCAGCAGCAGGTCGAGCGCATCGAGCGGCGCCTGGATCGGCGAGCCCACCGACCAGCGCTTGATGTTGGTATTCATCACCTCATACGTTGCTCCGAGGCCAGCGACCAGCCGCTCGGGCTCGGGCTTTCGCCCGTAGGCGACGAAGAAGCTGCGCTCGCCGGAGAAGGCGTCCTCCACGCCGGTGAAGCCGGAGGCCACCATGGTGGCCGCGGCGATGCCGTTTCGCGCCGGCATGCCGCCGAAGTCGAACGCTTTCTCGATGTGCTGCTCGTCGCGCATCCAGCACGAAATGCCGGAGGCCTGCTGCGCCGTGAAGGAGAGGCAATGGCGCACCTGGCGCTCGTTAAGCCGCGCGAGCGTCGCGGCGGCAGCCGCGGCGCCGAACATCGGCCCGAAGCTGTGGGTAGAGTGCCCGTCCTCCCGGAACTGGTATGCGTCGAGTGCCATGGTGAGACGGCAGCCGACGTCATAGCCGAGCGCCACCGCACGCAGGAGCGCTTCACCGCTCGCCTCCTCGCGCTCGGCCATCGCCAGCGCGGCGGGCACGATGCCGCAGCCCGGGTGCGTAAGCGAAGGCGCATGCGAGTCGTCGGTCTCGTCGGCATGCGCGAGCATGCCGTTCGCGAGCGCCGCGTTCTCCGCGCTGGTCACGATCCGGGTGGCGACGACCGCCGCTTCAGCCACGCCGCCGCGCGAGCGCGCATACGCGATCGCCTTGCGGCCCGGTAGCAGGCCTGCTCCAGAAATCATCGCCGCGAGAGTGTCGAGGACATGGTGCTTCACCTTCTCCGCCACCGGCGGCGGCAGCCGTTTCTTCGGCGCCTGCGCGATATAGGACGCGAGGCGCTGCATCACGGGCGATACCGTCACGGCATGTATCCGCCGCCGTTCACGTGGATCGCCTGGCCGGTGACGTAGCGGGCGTCCGGCCCGCACAACATGCGTACCATCGCCGCCACCTCCTCCGGCTCGCCGCGCCGACCGATCGGCGGCGGCGCGCGCCGACTCTCGGGCCGTTCGGGCACGCCGGGCAGCCCGCGCTGGCTTTCGATCGTGCCGGGAACCACGCAATTGACGGTGATGCCCTTGGGCGCGAGGTCGAGCGCCATCGCCTTGGTCAGTCCCGCGAGTCCCGCCTTTGCCGTGATCACATGCGCGCGCCCCGTGGCACCGCGATGTCCGGTCAGGCCGCCAATGTGGATGATGGTGCCGCCGCGCGCGGCGGCGAGATGCGGCAGGCAGGCCTGGCTGCAGAGAAACGCGGAATCCAGGATGCTCGCGAGCACGCGCCGCCACTCCTCGAGCGCCATGGTTTCGAACGGCGTCTCGGCGCGCACCGCGGCATTGTTGACGAGCACGTCCAGCCGGCCGAAGCGCTTCACCGTCTCATCCACTAGCGCCGCCACCTGTGCCGGATCGGTGACGTCGGCGATGTGCACCGCGGCCTTGCCGCCCGCCTGCGTGATCATCGCTACGGTTTCCTCGGCCAGCGCACGCGAGGTACGCGCATTCACCATCACGGCGGCGCCGCCGGCGGCGAGCGAGCGGCAGATGGCGCGGCCGATGTTGCGCGCGCCGCCGGTCACGAGAGCGACCTTGCCGGCGAGCTCAGCGCCGCGGGTGAGTCCTGCGTTGCTGGGCAACTCGGGTACCTCCTAATGGCTGACCGCCGGAAGCCAGGTCGCTATCGGCGGAAAAATTATGATGAGCGCGATTACCAGGATCACGCAAAGAATGAAGGGTGCTCCGGCGAGGCAGATATCG
>JAEKLK010000181.1 GCA_019509895.1 Betaproteobacteria bacterium
AGAAGGAAGGCGCGCGCCTCCTCGGCAAGCTCGCGTTTCACTTCCTTATAGCCACCCGCCGCCATGGCGCGAAGCTGCAGGCGCGCGGCGCGCTCGAAGAACACGGCCAGGTAGGTCGCTTCTTCCACGCAGCCACCCACCGTGAGCAGGCCATGGTTTGCGAGCAGAATGGATTTCGCATTGCCAAGCGCGCCGCTGATGATCCGTCCTTCGTCGTCCGCCACCGACACACCGGGCCAGTCGGCGAGGTGCGCGCAGCCATGGAGCATGGCGCTATCCATGTGGAGCGTCCGAAGCGGCTGGCCGGTCGCCGCGAGCGCCGAAGCGTAAGGCGCGTGCGTGTGGATGATCGCCTTTACGTCCGGCCGCTGGCGGTAGATCCACACGTGGAAGCGCACGCCCGGGTTGGGCCGCCCGCCGGAGAGCGGCTGCAGGTCCTCGTCGACGAGCACCATGCGCTCGCTCGTCGCCTCCTCGAAGCCATAACCGAATTGCAGAGTCCACCACGTGCCGGGCGCGTCGGCGCGCGCCGTGACCTGGCCGGCGAGGCCGGATTCGTGGCCTTCGCGCGCGAGGATGCGGCAGGCGCCGGCGAGCGCCTCGCGCCCCGGCAGGTCGGACGCCGGGAAGTCGGCGGCCATCTCGCGATTCACGCGCTCGACGAAATCGGGCTTCATTTCATGTAGCTCGGCAGGAGCGTGGAGATGATCGGGAACGCCACCAGGATCGCAAGCCGTATGCAATCGATGATCACGAACGGCATGACGCCGCGGAAGATGGTGCGCGTCGGCACCTGCGGCAGCAGGGTGTTCAGGACGAAAAGGTTCATGCCGACCGGCGGGCTGATGAGGCCGATCTCGACCACCACCACGATGAGGACGCCGAACCACACCGGATCGAGTCCCATGTGCACGATCAGCGGGAAGAAGAGCGGCACGGTGAGGAGGATCATCGACAGCTCTTCCATCGCCGTGCCGAGCACGACGTAGATCACCATGATCGCCGCGACCACCATGAGCGGGTGCAACTCGAACCGCGAGACGAACGCCTTGAGGTCCGCCGGCATGGTGGTGATGTTGACGAACTCCGCGAACATCAGCGCGCCGATGAGGATGACAAAGAGCATCGAGGTGGTGCGCGCGCTCTCGAGCAGCGCCTCATAGAGCTCGCGCCAGCCGAGGGCGCGCCGCGCCAAGGCGAACACCATGGCGCCGAAGGCGCCGACGCCGGCGCCCTCGACGGCAGTAAAAACGCCGCCGTAGATGCCGCCCATCACCAGCGTGAAGAGCGCGATAACGCTCGAGACGCCCTTGTAGAAGAGCGACATCGCGAAGACGACGAAGGCGGCGATGACCGCCGCGTCGTCGCTCGCAAGCCAGCCGAAATGCACCACCAGCCAGATGATGACGCCCACAGCCGCGAACCACTGCAGGCCGGCTACCGCCGCCCCGCGCTCGCGCCAGCTCACGCGCTCGCCGCGCGGGCCGGCCTTCGGGTCGCGCCAGGTTACGTACTGCACCCCCAGGCAGAGGAGCACGGTGGCGAGCAGTCCCGGCAGCACGCCGGCGGCAAACAGCTTGCCGATGTTGGTCTCGGTCATGATGCCGTAGATCACCATGATGGTGGACGGCGGGATCAGGATGCCGAGCGTCCCGCCGGCGGCGATCGACCCGGTCGAGAGATAGTCGGCATAACCGAAGCGCTTCATCGACGGATACGCGACCTTGGCGAACGTCGCGGCCGTGGCGATGGACGAGCCGCAGATCGCGCCGAAGCCCGCGCAGCCGACGATCGTCGCCATGGCGAGACCGCCGCGCAGGTGACCGATGAAGGCGTAGGCCGCGCGAAACAGCTCCTGCGACATGCCGGCGCGCGTCACGAAGTTGCCCATCAGGATGAAAAGCGGCACCACCGACAGCGTGTAGTTGCGCCCGGTCTCGTACACCTTGGTCTGCGCCATGGCGAGCGCGCCCGACCAGCTCCAGTCGCGCATGTAGGCGTAGCCGACGACCCCGACCACCGCCATGGCGACGGCGATCGGAATGCGCACGAAGGCGAGCAGCATCATCGCTGCGAGGCCGACGAGCGCTTCGGTCATCGCCTCAGGTGGTCGCCAGTGAGGCGCGCCGGTTGCCCGGCACGAATACCTTGAACACGTGCAGGCAGGCGGTGAGCGCAATCGTGCCCACCATGAAATAGACGAATGGCCCAACCAGGATGCGCAGCACGTCGGTCGTGTCGCCGTACGCGGAAATACGTGCGGCCTTGATCCACATCTGCCAGGCGAGAAAGAAGAACAGCGCGCCAACCACGGCGTGCACCAGCCGCTGGAGCGCGAGCACGGCGGCCGCGGGCAGCATGCGGTCGATGAAGTCCATGGTGACGTGCTCGTCCGCATGCGACACGAGCGGCAGCCCGGCGAAGATCAGGACGAGCAGCATGAGCTCGGTGATCTCGAAGGCGCCGCGAATCGGGCGGTTGAAAAGATAGCGTGCGACGACGTCTACGAACGTCAGGCACATCATGGCGAGAAGGAGAGCCGAGGCGGCGATGCCGAGAACCGCATCGACCCGCCGCTCCCAGCGACGCTCGGGCTCGGTCACCCGAGGAGTCTAACCCGGCTGGCGCGCTACCTGCGCTCGGCGGAAACCTTCTTGATCTCGGCGCGGAACTCCTCGAGCGCCGCGCGCGCGTCGAACTTGTATCTCTCGCTCGCCTTCTTGACCCAGTCGTCGATGATCGGCTGCGAGCGCTTGCGCACCTCGGCGACGAAGGCGGGGTCGGCCTGCATGATCTTGACGTTCGCCTTCTTCAGCGCGTCGATGCCTTTCTGGTCGGCCGCGTCCCACGACTGCCCGTTCGAGCGCGCCGCGTACTCATAGGAGTACTTGTCGATGATCGCCTGGTCCTGCTTCGAGAGCTTGTTCCACTTGTCTTCGTTCATGAAGAAGCCGAATGCCGAGCTGTACATGCCGCCGGGGAAGACGGTGGCCTGCTGCAGCACCGAGTCGAGCTTGAATGACGCCACCGACTCGAACGGGAAGAACACCCCGTCGGCGACGCCCGCGTTGAGCAATTCGTAAGACTCGGGCGCCGGCTTGACGAAGGCCGAGGCGCCGATGGCGTTTGCCACTGCCTCGGCGATGCCGCCGCCGGTGCGGATCTTCAGGCCCTTCACGTCGTTGAAGCCGCCGAGCGGGCGCTTGGTGAACATCTGCCCCGGCCCGTGCGTCCACACGGCGAGGAGATGCACGCCCTTGTACTCGCCGAATTTCTGGAAATGCTTCCAGTGAATGCGCGAATAGGCGATCGAGTTCACTTCCGCGGTGTCGGCCATGCCCGGCAGCTCCGCCATCAGCGGCAGCAGATGGCGCGCCGGCGTGTAGCTCGCGGTGACGTACGAGAGATCGACCAGATCGTCGCGCACCGCGTCGAAGGTTCCTGGCGGCGCGGCCGGCGCTTTCGGCAGGCCCTGGAATTTCACGCGGCCGTCGGTCGCTTTCTCGACTTGCGCCGCCCAGTTCGCCTGCCAGATGGTCAAGTGATGCGTCGGCGGCACCCAGCTCGAATACGTGAGCGTCGTCTGCGCGTGTAAAGGCGTGGCGAGCACGGCGCCGGCGAACACGGCCGCCAGCTTGCGCGATGCATACATTGGATGAACCCTCCTCGCGCGTAATCATAAATGCTTGCGAGAACGCGTGCGCAAGTTCGTTGTGTTTCCATTTTGGTTTGGCTACGATGCTTGCCAGAAACGCGGGGGAGCGGAAGAGATGGGACATGTGGTCACGAAGTCTGATCTCGTGCAGGTCGTGGCAAAAGCGGGCAATCTCAGCAAGGCGGCGGCGGGCGAAGCGGTGAACGCGATGTTCGATGCAATCGTCGAGAACGTGGCGAAGGGAAAGCGCGTCACCGTGGTCGGCTTCGGCACTTTTCTTCCGCGTAAGCGCAAGGCGCGCGCCGGCAGAAGCCCGCTGAACGGCAAGGAGATCAAGATTTGCGCAAAGACGCTGCCCGCATTTGCCGCCGGGCAGGGGTTCAAGCAAGCCGTCGACAAGACGTCCTAGAGATTTTCGTCACAGTCCATTGTTTTAGCGGGCATTGCAAAGCCCGGCGCTGCTTGGCAGAATCGCGAAGCACGATTCTTGCCAATGGATAGTCCGCTCATACTGTCACTGGACGCGCACGGCGTCCCCCACCGCTGGATCAGCTGGCAGCAGGCGTGCTTCTACTACGCGAAGAATCTCATCGCCTGGACGCTGGGCGATAAGACGTTCACTTATTACGGCGGCATCTGCCGCGCCACCGGCGAGCGCTCGAGCATCACGGCGCATTCGATCATCGCCATCAAGGGCAAGGCGCTTGCCGCCAAGGGCTTCAACCAGGTGCCGCCGCTCAATAACCGCGAGCTCTTCCGCCGCGACCGGCACATGTGCGGCTACTGCGGCGGCGAGTTCAATTATTTCCGGCTGACGCGCGACCACATCACGCCGCTCTCGCGCGGCGGGCGCGACACGTGGATGAACGTGGTAACGGCCTGCCGGCACTGCAACGGGCACAAGCGCAACCGCCTGCCGCAGGAATGCGGCATGGAGCTCCTCTACGCGCCTTATATCCCGAACAAGGCCGAGTACCTGATCCTCACCAACCGCCGCATCCTGTCCGATCAGATGGAGTTCCTGAAGCAGCACGTCGCGTCGCATTCGCGACTGGTTATCGCCCCTGTGTAAGCGGTACAGGGAAACCCGGGTTTCCCCGTACCCCTTCCTGAAGTCAGCCGTAGCGCATGCCGGATTTCTGGCGCAATAGCGGTTTCCACCTCCTAGAACGCGACTCGAGCGGGCGTCTGCGCGTCACCGACGATTACCTGCGCGCGTACTACCTGCGGCCCGAAGTGCATCCGGTCGAGGAATCCGACGATGCCGAGCGCGCGTTGCATGCGGCGCTCATGGCCGAGCCGCGTCGGCGCGTCTCGCAAGGAGAGCTTGCCGCGCTCGGCGACGCCGATGCGCGCCATAACTACGAGGTGGTGCTCAGGTTCCGCGACCGGCTGCTCGATGCGGGCACCGTGGAAGCCTGCTACATGGGCCTCTTCCGCGGCACGGTTGATACGCCGCCGCTCTTCATCGCGCAGATGGTGCACGTCATCCTGCGCAACATACTCGAGGGCTGCGATGACCCGCTCAGGCTGCGCGCGGCGGAGCTCTTTTTCCGCGACCAGAAAGCGACCATCCAGGAAGGCCACGCCCTTCTCGCCGATCTCGAGGCGGTGGAGATGCACGCAAGTGGTCAGCGCTATGGCAGCCTGGGCAAGCTGATCGTCGAAGCGAGCGGAACGCTCGGCAAAGTCGATCTCGACGTACTCGAGCGCGCCAATGCCGCGCTCTACTGGGAGCGCGAGTCGCGCCACGACACGGTCATCAGCGTCACTTACGGGCGCCCGGCGCTCGATGCGCTGGCGCAGGTAATCGCGCTATGGATACGGCACTTCGTAGGCCTCGAAGTGCGGGTGAAACCGGTGCGGCGCATCGAGGAGCCGCGCTGGGGCTGGCACATCGGTCTCGACTCGGAAGCGACCGCGATCCTCAACGATCTCTGGGCCGGCACCGAGGTCGACCACGGCCGCATGCAAAGGATCCTCGCGCTCTTCGCGCTCGAGTTCGCCGAGCCGGGCTCGATGCGGCAGGACATCGCCGGCCGCACCGTGTACCTGGCGCTCTCCGCGAACGAGGACGGTGTGGTGCGGATGAAGCCGCAGAACCTGCTCACCAATCTGCCGCTGCATGAAGCCTGAGTACTGGGATCGGGCGAAGCGCGCGCTCATGCGGCGCGATCCGGTCATGGCGGGCATCGTGCGCGCGCATCCGAAGGTGTTCCTCGTCTACCGCGGCGAGCCTTTTTTTACGCTGACGCGTGCGATCGTCGGCCAGCAGATCTCGGTGAAGGCAGCGCAAAGCGTCTGGGATCGTCTCTGCGCCTGTGTCGGCGAGATGACGCCGCAGAACGTGCTCGCGCGCAAGCGGCCGGAGCTGCGCGCCTGCGGACTCTCGGATCGCAAGACCGAGTACATCGCCGATCTGGCGCAGCATTTCGCCGATGGCCGCATCCACGTGCACCGTTGGCCGCAGATGGGGGACGAAGAGATCATCGCCGAGCTGGTCGAGGTGCGTGGCATCGGCCGCTGGACGGCCGAGATGTTCCTTATCTTCAACCTGCTGAGGCCCGACGTTTTCCCGCTCGACGACCTGGGGCTGCAGAAGGGCATCCAGCGCGCCTACTTCAATGGCCGCAAGGTTTCTGTGCGCACCCTCACCCGTCTGGGCGAAGCCTGGCGGCCGTGGCGCTCGGTCGCCACCTGGTACCTCTGGCGCTCGCTCGATCCCGTGCCGGTAGAATACTGAGCCGCTCATTTACCTATTGTGAAGACCACCTTCCTCGAGTTCGAGCAGCCGATCGCGGAGCTCGAAACCCGTATCGAGGAGCTGCGCTACGTGCAGGACGATTCGGCGGTCGACATTTCCGAAGAGATCCAGCGGCTCACCAAGCGCAGCCAGTCGCTCACCAAGGATATCTACGGCAAGCTGACTCCCTGGCAGGTGGCGCAGGTCGCGCGCCATCCGCAGCGACCTTACACGCTCGACTACGTGCAGGCGCTCTTCACGCATTGGGAGGAGCTGCATGGCGATCGCACCTTTGCCGATGACGCCTCGATCGTCGGTGGCCTGGCGCGCTTCAACGGCACGCCGTGCGTGGTCATCGGCCACCAGAAGGGCCGCGACACCAAGGAGAAGATCGCGCGCAACTTCGGCATGCCGAAGCCCGAGGGCTACCGCAAGGCGCTGCGCCTGATGAAGCTCGGCGAGAAGTTCGCGCTTCCGATATTCACTTTCGTCGATACGCCCGGCGCCTATCCCGGCATCGATGCCGAGGAGCGCGGCCAATCCGAAGCGATCGGTCGCAACCTGTTCGAGATGGCGCGCCTGCGCACGCCGCTCATCGCCACGGTCATCGGCGAGGGCGGCTCGGGCGGCGCACTCGCCATCGCGGTGGGCGACGTGGTGATGATGCTGCAATACGCCACCTACTCCGTGATCTCGCCGGAAGGCTGCGCCTCGATCCTCTGGCGCAGCGCCGACATGGCGCCCGAGGCGGCCGACGCCCTCGCCATCACCTCGAGCCGCCTGAAGACCCTCGGGCTGATCGACAGGATCGTGCCTGAGCCGGTCGGCGGGGCGCACCGTGACCCGCAGTCCACGGCGCAGGCGCTCAAGCGCGCGCTCGGCGAGGCGCTCAAGCAGGTGCAGGAGAAAAAGCCGAAGGAGCTGGTGGAGGCGCGGCTCGAACGGATCATGGGCTATGGCAAGTTCAAGGAAGCCACGGAGCGCTGACGTCGTCGCGGCCGTGCGCCGCGTCCTTCCGCAGCTGCAGGGCAAGGCCGTTCTCATCGGGCTCTCCGGCGGCGTGGACTCGGTCGTGCTCCTGCACGCCCTGCGGCAGGCGATGCCGGGCGTGCGCGCGGCTCACATCCATCATGGCCTGAGTCCCAACGCGGATCGCTGGGCGCGCTTTTGCCGGCAGCTGTGCCGGCGCCTAGGAGTACCTCTCACCGTGCGGCGCGTGCCGGTGGCGAATAAAGGCGCCGGCGTCGAAGCGGCGGCGCGTGCGGCGCGCACCGCGGCCCTGCGCAAGCTCGATTTCGAGGTGCTCGTGCTAGCGCATCATCTCGATGACCAGGCCGAGACCGTGTTGCTCAACTTGCTGCGCGGAGCCGGCGTGCGCGGCGCGAGCGGCATGGCGCTGCGGGCGGCGTTCTACGGCCGCGAGGTCGTGCGTCCGCTGCTCGAGCTTCGCCGCGACGCGATCGTTGCGTACGCGCGCGAGCATGCGCTCGACTGGGTCGAGGACGAAAGCAATCGCTCGGACGCGTTTGCGCGCAACTTCATCCGGCTGCGCATCGCGCCTCTTTTGACCGAGCGCTATCCGCGCTGGCGCGAGGCGCTGTCGCGCGCCGCACGCCATTTCGCGCGCACCGATGCCGATAGCCGCATCCTGCTGCGCGAGTTTCTCGCGAGCCACGGCCTGCGGGCGCCGAGCGAGGCGAAGCTGGTCGAGATGCTGAAGCAGCTCACCGCCGGCGCTGCCGGCACGCGCATCGAGCACGATGGCGCCGAGCTGCGCCTGTACCGCGGTGAAGTGCGTATCGAGCGGCCGCGCAAGGCGCATCCGTTCGAGCCGGTGGCCTGGCACGGCGAGCGGCGCCTCGCACTGCCGGCGCTTGGTGGAGAGCTGCGCTTTCACAAGGCGCGCGGCGCAGGCATCGATGCGAAGTGGGTCGAGGAGGGAACGATGCGCGTGCAGCTGCGCTCGGGCGGCGAGCGCTTGCAGCCCGACGCGCGGCGTCCGCGCCGCACGCTGAAAAATCTTTTTCAGGAGGCCGGCGTGCCGCCGTGGAAGCGCGAGCGGCTGCCGCTTCTCTATCGCGGCGCGGACCTGGTGTGGGCGCCGGGCCTCGGCATCGATGCGCGCTTCCAGAGCCCTCGCAAGAGCTCGGGATTCATGCCGGAATGGCGGCTAACCTGCTAAAATTGCACAAATATTTGCTCATCGCGGAGCTTTTCTGGATGGCGCTCGAGCGCACCCTTTCGATCATCAAGCCCGATGCCGTGAAGAAGAACGCCATTGGCCAGATCCTCGCCCGATTCGAGGCGGCGGGGCTGCGCATCGTGGCTGCGCGCATGATGCATCTCGCGCGCGCGGAGGCCGAGGGCTTCTACGCCGTGCACCGGCAACGGCCATTCTTCGCCGATCTGGTGGAATTCATGACTTCGGGACCCGTGCTCGTACAGGTGCTCGAGGGCGACAACGCCGTCGCCAGGAATCGTGAGCTGATGGGAGCGACCGATCCGAAGAAGGCGGCGAAGGGCACGATCCGCGCCGACTTCGCCGACTCGATCGACGCCAACGCGGTGCACGGGTCGGACAGCGCGGAGAACGCGCGCGTCGAAGTGGCTTACTTCTTTCCCGCGTGCGAGGTCTATTCACGGTGAATCTCATCGGGCTCGACGCCGCGGCACTGGAGCGCTTCTTCGCCGAGCACGACGAGAAGCCGTTCCGCGCGCGCCAGGTCCTGCACTGGATCCACCAGCGCGGCGAGACCGATTTCGCTCGCATGAGCGATCTCGCCAAGGCGCTGCGCGAGAAGCTGGCGACGGTGGCGCGCATCGACGCGCCGGTGATCGTCGGCGATACCACCGCCGAGGACGGCACGCGCAAGTGGCTGCTCAAGGTGGACGACGCCAATGCGGTCGAGGCGGTGTTCATCCCGGAGGTGAACCGCGGCACGCTGTGCGTCTCGAGCCAGGCGGGCTGCGTGCTCGATTGCGCTTTCTGCTCTACCGGCAAGCAAGGCTTCAACCGCAACTTGAGCACCGCCGAAATAATCGGGCAGCTGTGGCTCGCCAACCGGTTGCTCGAGGGTGAACGCCCGGTCTCTAACGTGGTGATGATGGGCATGGGTGAGCCGCTCCTCAACCTGGACAACGTCATTGCGGCGTTGCGGCTAATGCTCGACGACAACGCCTACGGACTCTCGCGTCGGCGCGTCACCGTGTCGACCTCGGGCGTCATTCCCGGCATGGATCAGCTGCGCGACGAGTGTCCGGTGGCGCTCGCGGTATCGCTGCACGCGCCGAACGACGAATTGCGCGACCGGCTGGTGCCGGTCAACCGCAAGTACCCGCTGCGCGCGCTGATCGCCGCCTGCAACCGCTATCTCGAAAGAGCGCCGCGCGACTTCGTCACCTTCGAGTACGTCATGCTGGAGGGCGTTAACGACAGCGACCAGCACGCGCGCGAGCTCCTCGGCATTGCAGCGCGCGTGCGCTGCAAGTTCAATCTCATTCCGTTCAATCCGTTCCCGCGCTCGGAGTTCCGCCGCTCGGAGGGCGAGCGCATCCGCCGCTTCGCCGAGATCCTGCAGCGCGGCGGCCTTACGGTGACGACGCGCAAGACGCGCGGTGACGACATTGCCGCGGCGTGCGGCCAGCTCGCCGGGGATGTCGCCGACCGCACGCGGCGAAGCGCCTTGTACCGACTGAAAGAAGTGCGGGCGTGAGCGCCTGGCGCATCGCCGCGATTGCATTGCTGCTCGCCGGCTGCGCGGGGCGCGACACGGGACCGAGCGCCGACATCGGGACCATGGCCGGCGATCCCGGCGACCCGCGCAACCGCGCCCGCGTGCACACCGACCTTGCCGCCGGGTATTACGAGCGCGGCAGCATGGGCATCGCGCTGGAGGAGCTGCGCCAGGCGACCGCGGCCGACGCGTCGTATGCACCCGCGCACGGGCTCTACGGCCTCGTCTACATGGAGCTGCGTGAGAACGGGCAGGCGCAGGACAGCTTCGAGCGCGCGCTACGCATTGCGCCGAATGATCCGGACATCAACCACAACTACGGCTGGTTCCTCTGCCAGACCGGGCGGGAGAAGGAGAGCGTGCGCTACTTCATGCAGGCCGTGAAGAATCCGCTCTACGCCGTGCCGTGGCGCTCGTATTCCGCGGCCGGCCTGTGCACCCTGCGCCTCAACAATGCCAAGGAGGCCGAGGATTACTTCCAGCGGGCGTTGAAGCTCGACCCCGACGAGCCGGCGGCGCTGCTCAAGCTCGGCGAGATCCGCTACCGGCAGGGCAGCAACGAGGAGGCGCGCAAGCTGGTCGCGCGTCACAACAAGCTCGTCTCGCCGACCGCGGAGTCGCTCTGGCTGGCATTGCGCATCGAGCGGCACCTGGGCCAGCGCGTGGCCGAGCAGAGCTACGCCAACCAGCTGCGCCGGCGTTTCCCCGGGTCGTCCGAATACCAATCGCTGCAGCGGGGGCAATATGACTGAGCCGGTCGGTGCGGAGCTGAGAAACGCGCGCGAGCGGCTCGGACTCACGATATCCGAAGTCGCCCACCACCTGAAACTGGCGCCGCGCCAGGTCGAGGCGCTCGAGGAAGAGCGCTTCGAGCAGCTACCCGGCGTCACCTTCGTGCGCGGCATGCTCAAGACCTATGCGCGGCTTCTCAGGCTCGAGCCCGAGCCGTTCCTCGAGCGTCTTGCCGGACGCTTCGAAGCGCCGGACGCGAGCCGGCTTGCCGCGCGCTACAGCCAGCCGGTGCCGTTTTCCGACAGCGCGCGCCACTCCACCTTCATCTACCTCGGCCTCTCGATTGTCGTGCTGGCACTCGGCGGCGGCGTCGCCTACCAGTGGTATCGCGAGCACAAGGCGCCCGCGGAGCTCGCCCAGGCGAAGCGCACGCCGGCGAACCCGCCCGCCGTCGCAAGCGCCGCACCGGCCGCGCCGCGCCCTGTGCCAAAGCTGGCCGAGCCGGTGGTGGAAAGCGAGCTCACCGCGAAGGTGGCGGTCGCCCTCGAGCCTGAGAAAGCGGCGCAGCCGGAGAAGCGCGCCATCGAAAAGGCATCGGTGGCCAAAGTGGCAGCGCCTGGCAGCGTCAACCGGCTCGTGATCCGCTGCGAAGAGGACGCCTGGATCGAGGTGAAGGACGCCAACGATCGCATGCTCGTGTCATCGCTCAATCCGAAGGGCAGCGAGCGCATCGTCCGTGCGCGCGGCCCGCTCACGCTGGTCATCGGCAACGCAGCGCACGTGCAGATCACCCATAACGAGCGCCCGGTCGACCTCGCCCCGCATACCAAGCTCACCATCGCCCGCTTCACCCTGCCATGAAACGACGCTTGTCGCGCCAGGTGCGCGTCGGCGGGGTCGCCATTGGCGGCGGCGCCCCGATCGTGGTGCAGTCGATGACCAACACCGATACGGCGGACGTGCGCGCCACGGTGGACCAGGTCGCGGAGCTCGCGCGCGCCGGCTCGGAGCTCGTGCGCATCACCGTGAACTCACCCGAAGCCGCCGCCGCCGTGCCGCGCATCCGCGAGCGGCTCGACCTCACCGGCTGCCGCGTGCCGCTGGTGGGCGACTTCCATTTCAACGGCCACAAGCTGCTCACGCACTTTCCCGACTGCGCCCGCGAACTCGCCAAGTACCGTATCAATCCCGGCAACGTCGGCCGCGGCGCCAAGCGCGACGACCAGTTCGCGGCGATGATCGACTGCGCGCTCGAGTACGGCAAACCGGTGCGCATCGGCGTGAACTGGGGAAGCCTCGACCCTGAGCTGCTGGCGCGCATGATGGACGAGAATGCGCGGCGCTCCGAGCCGCTGGCAGCCGACGAGGTGATGCGCGAGGCGGTGATCCGCTCGGCGCTAGAGTCGGCGCGCCAGGCGGAGCAGTGGGGCCTGGACGCCGAGCGCATCGTCATCTCGTGCAAGATGAGCCAGGTGCAGGATCTGATCGGCGTGTACCGCGCGCTCGCCGAGCGCTGCGATTACGCGCTGCATCTCGGCCTCACCGAGGCCGGCATGGGCAGCAAGGGCATCGTCGCCTCGACCGCCGCCATGGCCGTGCTGCTCCAGGAAGGCATCGGCGACACGATCCGGGTCTCGCTCACGCCGCAGCCCGGCGGCAGCCGCACGCGCGAGGTGCAGGTGGCGCAGGAGATCCTGCAGACCATGGGACTTCGCGCCTTTACGCCGATGGTGAGCGCCTGCCCGGGCTGCGGACGCACCACCAGCAGCTATTTCCAGGAGCTGGCCGAGAAGATCGAGAGCTACCTGCGGGCGCAGATGCCGCTCTGGCGCGAGAGCTATCCCGGTGTCGAACAAATGCGCGTCGCGGTGATGGGCTGCGTGGTGAACGGCCCCGGCGAATCCAAGCACGCCAACATCGGCATCAGCCTGCCCGGCACGAACGAAGTGCCGGTGGCGCCGGTGTACGTCGACGGCCATAAGACCGTCACCCTGAAGGGCGATCGCATCGCCGAGGAATTCCAGGCGATCGTCGCGTCCTACGTGCGCGAGAAGTACGGCGCCGCGCTGCACGCCAGCGCGAAATAAAATCGGCGAAATAGAATCTCGCGTGCCCAAGGTCCGCCCCGCCCTCCTGAAGGGCTTCGATCAGGAGTTTTTGCCGCAGGAGCAGCTGCAGTTCAACGCGCTCGTGGAGCTCATCCGGCGCAACTTCGAGCGCTTTGGCTTCCTGCCGCTCGAGACACCGTCGGCCGAGCGCATCGAGGTGCTGACCTCCAAGGGCGGCGCCGAGAAGGAGATCTACGCGCTTTCGCGCCTGGCGGCGGCCGACGAGGACGACGAGGCGGCCGCGAAAGGCGCGCTGCGCTTCGACCTGACGGTGCCGCTCGCGCGCTATGTCGCCATGCGTGAGCGCGAGCTCGCCTTTCCCTTCCGCCGCTACCAGATCCAGCGCGTCTGGCGCGGCGAGAACCCGCAGGTGAAGCGCGGCCGCTTCCGCGAGTTCTATCAGTGCGACATCGACGTCATCAACCGCGAGACGCTCTCGTATCTCGCCGAGGCCGAGATCCCGAGCGTCATCTACAGCGTTTTTCGCGAGATGGCGATCGGCGATTTCGTCATCCGTATCAACAATCGCAAGGTGCTGAAGGGCATCCTGCAGCATTTCAACATCGCCGACGGCTCGGCCACGCCGATCCTGCGCGCGCTCGACAAGATCGAGAAAGAAGAAAAAGCCGCCGTGCTGGCCGAGTTAGAGCGCAACGGCGTTGCGGCGAAATCGGCGACAGAGCTGTATCAGATTATCTCTACGCGGCGGCAAACCAACGAAGCTTTGGCTCTACTGACCGATCTCGCGTACGCCAACGAAACCTTTGTGCAGGGCGTTGCGGAGTTGGGCAAGATCGTCGAGGCGATCCGCCAGTTCGGCGTGCCGGAGGGCGCCTTTGCCATCGATCTGGGCGTGGTGCGCGGGCTCGACTACTACACCGGCACCATCTATGAGACGACGCTTGTCGCGCATCCCGACATCGGCAGCATCTGCTCGGGCGGACGCTACGACGATCTCGCGAGCTATTTCACCAGCACGCGGCTCCCGGGCGTCGGGATTTCCATCGGCCTCAGCCGGCTCTTTGCGCGCCTGAAGGAGGCCCACCTGCTGCAGCCGCTCGTGCGCACGCCGGCCGAGGTGCTGGTCACCACGCTCGCGCCCGAGTCGCTCGAGCACTACCTGCGCATCGCGGCACGCCTGCGTGCCGAAGATGTCAACACCGAGGTCTATCTCGAGCGCGCCAAGATCGGCAAGCAATTCGAATACGCCAACAAGAAGGGCTTTCGCGTGGCGATCACCGCCGGGCCCGACGAGTTCGCGCGCGGCACGGTGAAGATCAAGAATCTCGCGACGCAGGCCGAGTCCGACGTGGCGGCGGGCGAGATCATCCCCACGGTTAAAAGCATGCTCAACACGAAGGTTCACTGATGGCGCTCGATCTCGAAGAGCAGGAACAGGTCGCGGAACTCAAGGCCTGGTGGCAGCAATACGGTTCGCTGATCGTCGCGGCGATCGTCGCCGCGGCGCTCACCTTCGCCGGCTGGCAGGCGTGGCGCTGGTACGAGCGACGCCAGGCGGCGGACGCCGGCGCGCTCTACGACACCATCGGGCGTGCCGCGCGCGCCGGCGATGCCAAGGCGCTGCGCGACGCGGGCGGTGCGCTGCTCGAAAACTATCCGCGCACCGTCTATGCATCGCTCGCAGCGCTGATGGCGGCGCGCTTCTACTTCGAGCGCGACGACCTGAAAAGCGCCAAGGCGCAGCTGCAATGGGTAATCGACCATGGCCGCACCGACGAGCTGCGCGACCTCGGCCGGCTGCGCCTGGCGGCGGTCCTGCTCGATGAGAAGGCGTATGACGACGCGCTCAAGCTTCTGGATGAAGCGCACGGCGCCGCCTATGACGCGCAATACGCTGCGCTGAAGGGTGACGTGCTGGTGGCGAAGAACCAGACCGGCGACGCGCGCACCGCCTATCGCCTCGCCCTCGACAAGGCGGGAAGCGGCAGCGCCGCCTTCCGCGAGAGCATACGCATGCGCCTCGAGGCGCTCGGCGGATGAAGCGCGCGGTCTTGGCCGCACTGCTCGCCGCGCCGCTCGCCGCGGCGCTCTTCGCCTGCTCCAGCACGAGCGGTCCCAAGCCCGCGGACCTGCCGCGCATCGAGCACGCCGCCAAGGTGCGCTCGGTCTGGAGCGCGAGCGTCGGCGACGGCGAGCGCTTCGTCTTCACGCCGTCGCTCGCGGATGGCTCGGTGTTCACCGCGGCGCACGACGGCACGGTGACGCGGCTGGACGCAGCGAGCGGCCGTCGCCTCTGGCGCGTATCCGCCGGCACGCAGCTATCCGCGGGAGCGGGCACCGACGGCAATATCGTCGCCGTGGCGAACGAAGACGGCGACGTGGTGGCGCTCGACGCCAAGACCGGCGAGCGCCGCTGGGGCGCCCGCGTCTCGAGCGAGGTGATCGCCGCCCCGGCCGTGGCTGGGTGTATCAGCGCGCGCCGTCCTCGCTGATCATTCGGACCCCGGCCGGCGTGGCCATCCAGGGTGATCTGGCCTTCGCCGGCTTCGCGGGCGGCAGGCTGGTCGCGGTGGCGCTTTCCAACGGTGGCGTCCGCTGGGAGGCGACCGTGGCGGTTCCCAAGGGCGGCACCGAGCTCGAGCGTGTGACCGATGTGGTCGGCGATCCGGCGGTGCAGGGCCGCGAAGTGTGCGCGGCGACATACCAGGGTAGGGTCGGCTGCTACGAAACGGCGAGTGGACGGCAGGTCTGGGCGCGCGACATTTCGTCGCTTAGCGGCGTGGGCCTCGATCCGCGCTATGCCTTCGTCGCCGATGAGAAAGGCGCGGTGCAGGCCTTCGACCGGACGAACGGCCGCTCGGTCTGGAAGCAGGACAAGCTCGCCAACCGGCAGCTGTCGCAACCGCAGGCGGTGGGCGAGTTCGTGGCGGTCGGCGATTTCGAGGGCTACGTGCATTTCCTCGCGCGCGACACCGGCGCCTTCGTCGCCCGCTATGAAGTCGGGGGCGGCCGCGTTGCGGCGCCACCGCAGGCGCTGCCGGGCGGCGTGCTGGTGCAGACGCAGAGCGGCAGGATGGCTGCCCTTGCGCTGTGACGCCGGTGCTCGCGCTGGTCGGGCGCCCGAACGTCGGCAAGTCGACTCTCTTTAATCGCCTTACGCGCAGCCGCGAGGCGATCGTGCACGATCTGCCGGGCGTCACGCGCGATCGCCATTACGGCGACGGGCGCTTGGGCGACCGGCGCTTCATCGCCATCGACACCGGCGGCTTCGAGCCGCGCGCGCATGAGGGCCTGGCGGTGGAAATGGTCCGGCAGGCGGAGCAGGCGATCGCCGAAGCCGACGCGGTGCTCTTCGTGGTCGACGCGCGCGCCGGCCTCACGGCGGCCGACCGGGACATCGCCGAGCGGCTGCGCCGCCACGCCCGAGTATGGGTGGCGGTGAACAAGGCCGAGGGCATGCAGGCCGACACGGCGGTCGCGGAATTCCACGAGCTCGGCGTCGGCGCGCCGGCGGCCATCTCCGCGGCGCACGGCGAGGGCGTGCGCGAGCTGCTGGAGGCGGTCCTGCAGCCGTTTCCGCCGGACGAGCCGTCGCAGGAGCGCGACGAGCGCGAGGTGCGCGTCGCCATCGTCGGCCGCCCGAACGTCGGCAAGTCGACGCTCATCAACGCGCTCGTGGGCGAGGAGCGCGTGATCGCGTTCGACCAGCCCGGCACGACGCGCGATCCGATTGAGGTGCCATTCGAGCGCGGCGGGCGCCGCTACACGCTGATCGATACCGCCGGCGTGCGCCGTCGCGGACGCACCGGCACGCCGCCGGAGTATTTCTCGATCGTCAAGGCACTGCAGGCGATCGAGGCCGCCAACGTCGCCGTGCTGCTGCTCGAGGCCGCCGACGGGGTCACCGAGCAGGATGCCCATGTCGCCGGCTATGTGCTCGAGCGCGGCCGCGCCGTGGTGCTCGGCATCAACAAGTGGGACGCGGCCGGCAAGGAAGCGCGGGCGCGCGTGAAGAACGAGCTCGAGTGGAAGCTCGGCTTCCTGCGCTTCGCCGAAGCGCACTTCATCTCCGCCAAGGACGGCAAGGGCCTCGGCCCGCTCATGCGCGCGGTCGACACGGCGCACGCCGCGGCCATGGCGCGCCTGCCGACGCCGAAGCTGACGCGCGCGATGATCGCGGCGGTCGAGCGGCAGGCGCCGCCGAAGACCGGCTTGATCCGCCCCAAGCTGCGCTACGCGCACCAGGGCGGGGTCAATCCGCCGCGCATCATCATCCACGGCAACGCGCTCGACCGCGTGCCGGCGTCCTACCAGCGCTACCTCGAAGGCTACTTCCGCAATGCCTTCCAGCTCGTCGGCACGCCGCTCGCCATCGAGTTCCGTACCGGCCGCAATCCTTACGCGAAGAAGGCGCGCTAGCGCAAATTTAGGCGATGCCGGTGTCATTTCGGCTCGGCGCGTTCTACTTCCTGTTCTTCGTCACGGCCGGCCTGATGGTGGCCTACGTGCCGCCTTATCTCGCCACGCGCGGCCTGAGCGTGAGCGAGATCGCCTGGGTGCTGGCCGCGCCGCAGCTCGCGCGCGTGCTCGCGCCCGGCGCCTGGGGTGCGCTCGCCGATCGCACCGGCGCGCTGCGCGCCATCGTCGTTTTCGGCTGCATCGCCAATGCGCTGTGCTTCGCGCTCCTGCCCTCGATGCCGGGCTTCGTGGCGATGCTCGCGCTCATGGGAATCACGAGCCTCGCGGCCGCGGCGGCGCTGCCTCTCGTGGAAGCCATCACCCTGAGCGCTCTCGCGGGCGAGCCCGGGCGCTATGGGCCGATACGGCTATGGGGCTCGATCGGCTTCATGGCCGCGGTGATGGCGGGCGGCGTGTGGCTCGAATCGCACTCGGTCCTATTTGTGCCGTACGCGATGCTCGCGTCCGCGCTCGGCACTGTCGTCATCGCGGGCCTGCTACCGCCGGCGCGGCCGCGGCCGCAGCGCGAGGTGCGCGCGCTGCTCGGCCGCACCGCGCTTGCCGTGCTCGCGAGCGGCTTCTGCATGGCCGCGGCGCACGGCACGCTCTACGCCTTTTTCACGCTGCACCTGCAGCGCCTCGGCTACGGCAGTGCGCTCATCGGCTTCCTCTGGATGCTGGGGGTGGCCGCTGAAGTGGCGGTGTTCGTCTTTCTGCCGGTGCTCTTTCGCCGCTATCTGCTCTCGACCCTGCTCATGGCGAGCGCCGCGCTCGGCGTCGTGCGCTTCCTGGCCATCGGCTGGATGGCGGATTCGCTTTTGCTCCTGGTTGCCGCGCAGATTCTCCATGCGGCGACCTTCGGCTCCTTTCACGCGGCAGCCGTTGCAGCGGTACAGCGGCTTTTTTCTCCGCACGCTGAAGCGCGTGGCCAGAGCTTGTTCTCGAGCATGGCTTATGGCGCAGGCGGGGCCTTCGGCGCGGTGAGCGCCGGTTGGGCATGGGAGCTTGCCGGGCCCGGATTCGCCTTCAGTCTTTCGGCGCTTGCGGCCGGGGTAGGAGTCTTTCTTGCCTATTCCCTGAAACGTGCAGGGTTGTAGGCTGTCAACAGAACAACCGCGAAACGTTGAGGTAGCTATGAAACGATCATTGCTCGCTTTAGCCGTTGTGGCCGCGCTCGGAGCCGGATGCCAGACGGTCGATACCACCAAGGCCGGCGCTGTCGGTGTCGAGCGACAGCAGCGCATGGCACTCTCCTCCGAACAGGTCAACGCCGAGGCGCAGAAGGCCTACGCGCAGATGATGGGGCAGGCACAACAGAAGGGCGCGCTCGACAAGGACGCCGCGCAGGTGGCCCGCGTCAAAGCGATCGTCAGCCGGCTGATCCCGCAGACGGCGGCCTTCCGCGACGATGCGCCGAAGTGGGCGTGGGAGACGCACGTGCTGACGACCGACGAAGTGAACGCCTGGTGCATGCCGGGCGGCAAGATCGCTGTCTACACGGGACTCCTCAACAAGGTGCAGCCGACCGACGACGAGCTCGCGGCCGTGCTCGGCCACGAGATGGGGCACGCATTGCGCGAGCACACTCGCGAGCAGATGTCGCAACAGGCAATCACGCAGACGGCAATCGGTGGCCTCGGCGCTCTTCTGGGCATCGGCGACCTCGGCCAGAGCCTCGCCGGCGCCGTGGCGAATGTGACGATGGAGCTGCCGAAGTCGCGCGGCATGGAAAAGGAAGCCGACGACATCGGCGTCGAGCTCGCGGCGCGGGCGGGATACAACCCGCAGGCTTCGGTCTCGTTGTGGCAGAAAATGGAAAAAGTCGCCGGCGGCAGCGAACCGCCGAAATTCCTCTCCACGCACCCGCCCAGCGCGGACCGCGTCGCGGATCTGCAAAAGCAGATCGAGAAGGTGATGCCGCTCTATCAGCAGGCAAAGGCGGGAGGCGCTGCAGCCGCCGGTAAATAGATCATAATTCAGGGTTTCTGCAGTGCAGAAACGCTGATGCCGCAAACCCTCTACGACAAGCTCTGGGACAGCCATGTCGTGCACGTCGAAGAAGACGGCACGGCGCTCCTCTACATTGACCGTCATCTCGTTCATGAGGTGACGAGCGCGCAGGCCTACGAGGGCCTGCGCGTCGCCGGCCGCCAGCCCTGGCGCGTGGAGTCGGTCGTCGCCACCGCCGACCACAACACGCCGACCACCCACTGGGAAGAAGGCCTTGCCGGCGTGCGCGACCCGTTCGCCAAGCTGCAGATCGAGACGCTCGACGCCAACATCCGGGAGTTTGGCGCCAAGGTTTATTTCCCGTATCTCGATAAGCGGCAAGGCATCGTGCATGTCATTGGGCCCGAGCAGGGTGCGACGCTTCCGGGAATGACCGTTGTATGCGGCGACTCGCACACCAGCACGCACGGCGCATTCGCCTGCCTCGCGCACGGCATCGGCACTTCGGAAGTCGAGCATGTGCTCGCGACGCAGTGCCTGGTCACGAAGAAAATGAAGAACATGAGGATCAACGTCGAGGGCCCGCTTGCCCGCGGCGTGACGGCAAAAGACGTGGTGCTGGCCATCATCGGGCGCATCGGTACCGCCGGTGGCACCGGCTACGCGATCGAGTTCGCCGGCAGCACGATGCGCGCGCTGTCGATGGAAGGTCGCATGACGGTGTGCAACATGGCGATCGAGGCCGGCGCGCGCGCCGGCATGGTGGCGGTCGACGAGGTCACGATCGAATACCTGCGCGGTCGCAAGTTTGCGCCGACCGGCGCGCTATGGGACCCGGCGGTAGCCTACTGGCGCACGCTGAAGAGCGATGCCGGCGCCAAGTTCGATCACGAGATGACACTCGATGCGCGCGAGATCAAGCCGCATGTCACCTGGGGAACGTCGCCTGAGATGGTCGTCACGGTGGAAGACACCGTGCCGGATCCGGACAAAGAGAAGGATGCGCAGCGGCGCGAGGCGATGGAGCGGGCGCTCCACTACATGGGCCTGCAGCCGCGCACGCCGATCACCAACATCGCCATCGACAAGGTGTTCATCGGCTCGTGCACCAACTCGCGCATCGAGGACCTGCGCGTCGCCGCCTCGGTGGTGAAGGGTCGCCGTGTGGCGAAGAACGTGAAGCTCGCGCTGGTCGTGCCCGGCTCGGGCCTGGTGAAAGAGCAGGCGGAGCGCGAAGGCCTCGACCGCATCTTCCGCGACGCGGGATTCGAATGGCGCGAGCCCGGCTGCTCGA
>JAEKLK010000182.1:0-15837 GCA_019509895.1 Betaproteobacteria bacterium
GTCGCTCGGAAGGCGCTGCGTGCTTGAGGCGGCGACCGTGGAAGGTGCAACGCGCAGGTAGGGCTCCTCTGGCGCCGCGGCGGCGAAGCGATCGAGCGCTTTCCCGTCTTTGGGCTGGAATTCCAGCCAGAAGCTGCCCTGCTGCGAGAACTGGTTGCGTATCGCGTCCAGCCGCGCGGCGTCGCCGGCGAGAATCAGCGTCCAGGCGCCCTGCTGCACGTCCTGCGCCTTGATTTCGCTCCGATAAGGAAGGTTGAAAACGAGCGGCTTCGTGCCGAAGGTCTCCTCAGCCATGGCGGCTAGACGCGTGACCACCCAGCCCTGGCGGAAGTAGTTGTACATGGCAAATACGCCGCCCGGCGCGAGGGTGCGCTTGACGTCCTCGAAGGCCTCGTGCGTGAAGAGGAAGTTCTCAAGCCGCAGGCTCGAGTATCCCGAATGCAGCATGAGCGAATCGACGAGCGCGTACACCGCGAGATCGTATTTGGCCTCCGTATGCCGCATGAAGCTGCGCCCGTCGTCGAGATGGATCGATACGCGAGGATCGGCGTACGGCTGGTTCGGGTGAAAACGCCGGCCGAGCGCGTTGATGCGCGGATCGATCTCCACCGCGTCGATGTGCCGGGCGCCGGCGCGCAGCGCGACGGCGACGTCGTTGCCGCTGCCCGCGCCGATGATCATCACGCGCTCCAAAGGCGCGCCGGCGGCGCTCACCTGCACCGGCCTTCGCCATCCGGCGAAATGCAGCATCAGCGTCGCGACTACCGCGAGCCATACCGTGGGCGGCGCCTCCAGGTAACTCATGGCCGCGAACGCGAGGATGCCGCTCAGGCTTCCCACTACGTCGATGCTGTAGGCGGCGACGCGATCCGGGATGGCCGCGAATGCACGGCCCATGACTTGGCCGAGGCCGACGAAGGAGAGCGCGATCAGCATGAAAAACACCCCTCCCACCGCCCAGATGGGTACGCGCCAGCGAGTCGGATCGGCCGGCCGGTATTCGGTGCCGAAGTAGATGAGCTGCGGCGCGCCTTGCTGGTCGCCGACATTGATGGTGATCGCCTCGGCCCATTGCCAGTAGGCAAGGTGCACGGCCACGGCCGCCGCGAAGGCCAGCATGGCGAGCGGCAGCGCGAACGGCACGGCGTCGCGGCCGGTGCGCGCCGACAGGAGGCCGATGCTCATGCCGAGAAAGCAGGCGAGCAGCACCAGGTTCGTGAAAAAAGTGAGGAATACGACTGTGCTGCCGAAGAAGCGGATCGCCGCCAGCTCGAAAAACAGGATCAGGAAGCTGATGAGGAACAGCTCACGCCGCGGTCGGGCCATGCTTTCTTCTTCTTTTTTTTATTGTTGTTGTCGCGCCCTCCAGCATACCGCGACGCGAGACGGTTCAGGGAACTCCGAGATTGCTCCCCACGCCGATCAGCCGGGGCCGCCCCGCCTCGATCGCCGGCACGGTCTTCTGCGCGCGCAGCCAGCGTGTGACTAAATCCCACACCGGCTCGCCCTCCACCCCTTCGCGCACCGGCGCCCAGCCGGCGACCTTGTAGCGCCTGTCGGCGGCGAGCGGCTTGCCGCTAAGGCGCAGGTCCGAAATGCGCGAGCCGCTCTTCGCTCCCGGCGCGAGCGCATACGTAAGGCCGCCCACGCGCACCATGTCGCCGCCCTGCTGCAGGTACGGATCGGCATTGAAGAGGTTGTCGGCGATGTCCTCCAGGACGGCCTTGATCTCGGCGCCGGTCAGCTCGCTCACAGTTACCTGCGGATAGGTAATGGCGGTCTGCGCCATCACATCTTCCAGCGTGATGGCCTCGCCCGGCAGGATGCTCGTTCCCCAGCGGAAGCCCGGAGAGAACGCAATCTCGGCGTCCTTCTCGGCCATCAGCGCACGCAGGATCAGCTCGTCCATCGTGCCGTTGAAGTTGCCGCGCCGGTAGAGCAGCGCTTCGCTGCGTGCCAGCCTCTCGCCGAGCCGCGCGGCGAAAGGGGCGCGTACGCGCTCGATGTAGGCCGCCATGCCCGCATCGGGCGGCAGCAGGTTGGCGAATACCGGCAGTAACCGGTAGCGATAGCCGCGCACGCCGCCAGCGCCGACGTCGAGATCGAGAACGCCAAGGAACTTGCCGTGCGAGCCGGCATTGGTGACGAGCGTCTTGCCAACCACCACCGGCGCCGGCACACCGTCGTGCGTGTGGCCGCCGAGGATCGCATCGAGACCGCGCACGCGAGCGGCGAGCTTCAGATCGACGTCCATGCCATTGTGCGAAAGAAGCACAACCACCCTTGCGCCCTTGGCGCGCACCTCGTCGATTAGCTTCTGCACCCTCGTTTCCTGGATGCCAAACGACCAGTCGGGGAAGCGATGCCGCGGATGAGCGATCGGCGTGTACGGAAACGCCTGGCCGATGAGCGCGATTGGCACGCCATTCGGGCTCGGAATCGCGTACGGCGCGAATACCGGCTCCTCGAAGTCGAGCGTCCGCACGTTGTGCGCGAGGAACTGGATCGGCGCCAGCTCTTTCACCGCAGCCAGCATGCGCTCTGCGCCGTAGGTGAATTCCCAGTGCGCGGTCATGTAGTGCACGCCGAGACCCTTCTGCGCGCCGATCATGTCCGCACCTTGCGTCCATAGCGCCGTAGCCGAGCCCTGCCAGCTGTCGCCGCCGTCGAGGACGAGCGGGTGAGGGCGGGAGGCGCGCAGGCGTTTCACCAGCGTCGCGAGGTGTGCGTACCCGCCCATGCGCCCGTAGCGGCGCGCCGCGCTCTCGAAATCGAGATGCGTGAAGGCGTGCGCCGCCGCGCTGCCCGGGGCGATGCCGTAGTGCTTGAGGAACGCCTCGCCGACGAGGTGCGGCGGAAGTCCATTCCCCAGGTTGACGCTCGGCTCCCGGAAATGCACCGGCAGGAGCTGCGCATGTACGTCAGTGATGTGCAGCAGCGAGACGTTGCCGAAAGGCGCGAGCTCGTAGAGCTCATCGGCCGCCTGGGCCTCGCTTTGCCCGGCGCGCAGCCCGGCGCCAGCCGCCGCGGCCAGCGCGAGGAGCCTCAGGAATTCGCGGCGCTGCAAACTACCGGTTGACCGGCGAGGCGGGGTCGAGGAGGAGCGCGACCAGGTCCTTGATCTGCTCCGGCGTCAGCGTCCCGGAGGCGCCGAGGCGCGGCATCTGCGAGCACAGGTTGTACGCTTTGGCGTTGTAGATCTTGCCGTAAACGTAATGCTGCACCTCGGGGCTCGCGCCGCGCGTCCGGCCGAAGCCACGCAGGCTCGGACCGAGCGTGCCGTGCGAGAGCTCCTGCGGCGAGAGCTCGTGGCAGTTGTAGCAGCTGCCGCCCGCGGCGTCGCCCGGCTTGTCGTTCCAGGTTAGGCCACGGCCGCTTTGCGCGATCGCCTCGCCGCGCTGCCAGTCGCCGAGCAGGCTTCCTTGCGGATAGGCGATGGTCTTCATCTGGTCGGCTTGCAGCGCCTTGGCGAGTTCGGCAGGCGGCCGGTCGTGGCTTTCGGTGCACAGGCGCTGTACGCCGTCCTGCACCACCCTGTCCATGCCCGCCTGCCCGCGTCCGTGGAAATCGCGCTGCATCACCTTCTGCACGTCCTGCGGCGTCGGATCGCCGAGGGCAGGCAGCGTCACCAGCGCGAGCAGGAGCGCGAGCCGGCTCATCGCTTGTTGCCGGGCCCGTGGTACGTCTCGCCGCGGGCGGTGGCGGTGAGGAAGTGGATCAGCGCGACCGTGGTCTCGGAGGCGAAGGTGGGTTCCGGGGTCCGCATCTGGCGATAGCAGTCGTTCATGCGCCATTGCAGCGTGACCAACTGGCTGGTCGACACGCGATAGGCCGGCCAGGTCGCGATAACCGGGCGCGCGGCCTCTGGCTTGTAGAGCACCGGCAGCTCCTGCATGCGGATACGCTTGCCTTCGTCGCCGTGGCAGCTGGCGCAGGAGAAGTCCCAGGCGCCGACGCGATGGAAGTAAAGCGCGCGTCCGAGCTCGTAGGAGGCTTTCTCCTTCGGATGCGACATACCGGGGGCGATCCTCACGCCGCGCGATTGCGCGGCGATATAGGCGGACAGGGACTCGAATTCCGAAGGGCGGTCGGCGCTCCCGAACACGCGGCGGGTCGCCTCCTCGCGGCTGCGGCCCTGGAGCGTCGTCATGCAGTGGAGAAGCCGCGTCTCGAGGTCCATGACCGAGTCGGCATCCTTGAAGTAACGCGGCAGGTGGGCGTAGGCGCCTTTCAGCACGCCCGGGCCTTCACCGAGATCGCAGCGCTCCAGGGATACCTTCTTCGGCCCCTCGGGCTTTTTCCAGAGCGCCTCGCCCTCCACCTCGAAGAGCTCGGCGGGGCTGCCCTCGGCGATCATCTGCCGGTAGCGCTGGATCTCGCGGGCGCTGTCCTGTGCCTGCGCCAGCGCCGCGCACGCCGCCAGAGCGGCGAAGGCCGCGAGCCTCATGCGACCGCGGCTTCAGTGCTGTTCGACTCCCCTTGGTTGTCGAGCCAGCTCACTTCGATCTTGTCGCCCTTGGCGCCACCCTTCAGCCGGAAGGAGAACACGGGATTGCGCGACACCGCCTGGCTGATCTGCGCGTCGACGACGGTCCGGCCGTTGACCTTGACCGTCAGGTTCTGGATGAAGTGCATCGGCACGAGCTTGCCATCGGGGTCCTTGCGCTGCCCGGTCTCCATCGGATGGTTCATGAGCACGCGAATGTCGGTGTAGCCCTGCCCGAGCAGCGCGCGCATCTTCATCGGTCCTGCTGCCATGGTCTCTTTCTCCTACCCGCCGCAGCCGCCGATGGTGACCTTCACTTCCTTGGTCGCCGAGTAGTACTTGCCGGCGGCCTCGGCGAGCACGCGGATGTCGGAAGTCTCGCCCATCTTCACGTTCAGCTTCGCGTACGGCAGCGCCCCGTCCCTGAAGTCGAAGCGCGACGCGAGCGGGAACGGGTTCTTCTCGATCACCACGATAAGGGCGGTCGTGCCCGGCACGGCGCTCGACACCTCGATCGGCACCACGGCGCCGTTCTCGGCGATCTCCGGCGCGTCGATGACGACCTCCTTGCTCGGCGTGGCGCCGGCGACGCCGAGGCTCTTCAGCGCGTCGCCCGGCGTCTTCGCGCCGAAGGCGTCCTTGTTCCAGGCGGCAAGCGCGGCGAGCGGACGCGCAAGGCCAAGAGCGAGCGCCGCGAGCAGCGTGCGGCGTAGGCGATTCATGCGTTCATCCTCCGTCGGGGCGCCATTCTAACTGCCCGTACGGCGGAATACCCCTGATCGGCCGCCGCTCTTTTCCTCCAAGCGAACGTCGCCGAGCGTCATGCCGCGATCGATGGCCTTCACCATGTCGTAGACGGTGAGGAGCCCGACCGCCGCGCCGGTGAGCGCCTCCATCTCGACGCCGGTCGGGCCGCGGCATTCCACGCGCACTGAGATGCGCACCGCGGCCGGCCGCCGCTCTAGCGCGAAATCGACTGCGACGCGCGACAGGGCGAGCGGATGCGCGAGCGGAATGAGGTCCGAGGTGCGCTTGGCCGCCTGGATCGCCGCCAGGCGCGCGACTGCCAGCACGTCGCCCTTTTTTGCGCTGCCTGATTCGATCGCTTTCAGCGTCGCGACCTGCATGGTGATGCGGCCCGAGGCCACGGCGACGCGATGCGTAGCCGGTTTCTCGCCGACGTCGACCATGTGGACCGCGCCGCGGCGATCGAAGTGGGTCAGCTTCTTAACGGAAGCGGCCATGGCGGGGGATATCATAGCCGCATGCGTCTTGCCGCCTGGGTGCTCGCGGCGGCCGTCGGCGTCGCGCCGCGGGCGTTCGCGCAGACGCTGCCCGATCTCGGCAGCGGCGGCGACCTCGCGCTCTCGCCACAGCTCGAGCGCCGCATCGGCGAGCAGATCGTGCGCGAGATCAAGTTTCGCGAGCCCTCGTACCTCGACGATCCGGAGGTCGCCGACTACCTGACGATTCTCGGCACGCACCTCGCGCAGGCCAATCCGACGGCGCGGCAGGACCTCGAACTCTTCGCCCTGCGCGACAACACGGTGAACGCGTTCGCGCTGCCGGGCGGCTTCATCGGCGTGCACACCGGACTCATCAACACCGCGGAGACCGAATCGGAGCTCGCTTCAGTGCTGGCACACGAAATCGGCCACGTCTCGCAGCGGCACATCGCGCGCATGATCGCCCAGCAGCAGCAGCTACAGATGCCGATGATGGTGGCGCTCGCCGCGGCGATCCTGCTCGGCCGCTCGCGTCCCGACCTCGCCGCCGGCGCCGCCGCCGCCGCGCAAGGCGCCGGCATCCAGGCTTCGCTCGCCTACTCGCGCGACTTCGAGCGGGAAGCCGACCGCATCGGCCTGCAGACGCTGCAGGAGGCGGACTTCGACTCGCGCGCCATGGCGGCCTTCTTCGAGAAGATGCAGCGTGCCACGCGCGTGAGCGACGACGGCACGCTGCCCGGCTACCTGCGCACGCACCCGGTGACCACCGAGCGCATCGCCGACATGCAGAACAAGGCGGCCACCCTGCCGTACCGCCAGCACTCGGACAGCCCGGAATTCCAATTGGTGCGGGCGAAGCTGCGCGCCGATTCCGGCGATGCGCGCGAGGCCGCCGCGGTGTTCGAATCGGCGCTGCGCGAGCACCGTTACGCATCCGAAGCGGCGGCGCGCTACGGCCATGCCTCGGCGCTGCTGCGTGCCGGCCAGGTGAAGGAGGCCCAGCGCGAGCTCGGCCGCCTCCAGTCCTTCGGCATCGCGAGCCCGATGATCGATACCCTCTCCGCCCGCATCAAGACGGCTGCCGGCGACCACGAGGGTGCCAACCGCATCTATGCCGAGGCGCAGAAGCGCTATCCCTATTCCCGGGCCATCGCCTACGCCTACATCAACTCGCTGCAGGATGCGGGCGACAGTGAAGGGGCGCTCACCGCGCTGCGCGAGACGCTCAAGCTCTATCCCAAGGAGGCGCGCCTCTACGGCATGCAGGCGAAGGCCTACGCGGCCCTCGGCAAGCGCCTGCTGCAGCACCATTCACAGAGCGAGGCGTACGCGCTACAGGGGAGCCTGCCGGCTGCAATCGAGCAGCTGCAGCTCGCGCGCTCGGCGGGTGATGGCGACTTCTATCAGCTGTCGATGGTCGATGCGCGCCTGAAGGAGCTGCGCGCGCAATACGCCATCGAGCTGAAGGACGCAAAGCAGCGCTAGCGCTAGTTGCGCGCCGGCTCGTAATAGGCTTCGTACAGCAGGTCGAAGGTCTTTTCCGCCTCGGCGACGAGATCCTGCAGCGCCGGTGAGCGCCGGACCGCGCCCTGCAGCAGCATCTGTACGCCGGCCGCTTCCGGCACCGCGGTGCCGCCCATCTCGAGAAAGTGCACGATGCTGCCGATCCGGGCGAGCGCCGCGTTGGCGCCAAGGTTCGTCCGGGCGAGGAGCTCCTCGTAGGCGACGCGGTTCGCGCTGGCGGCGAAGTGTGCGCCATCGAAGGCGAAGCCGAGCGCGCCGGCGGGCAGTGCCTCGCCCTTCTCCAGCCAGGCAAGCGTCGCTTCCGGATCGACGAAGCGCCGGATCAGCCACGCACAGGCGAGCCGGTCGGCCCACAGCGGCTTGCGAGTCACCCAGGCGCGCTCGAGCAGCTTCTCGCCTTCGGCCATCGCCTGCGACTGCGAGGCGAAGAGCAGCTGCTTGACCGCCGCCTCCACGTCGGCGAGCGCGCGCTCGGCGCGCGCTTTCGCCTCCGCCGGGAAAAAATCGAGCGCGCTGATCGCCTCGAGCTCGCGCCGCTGCTTGTGCAGCACGCGCGAGATGGCGCTCGGATCGGAATGACCGAAGCCGACGCGCAGGCTCTCCACCGTCTTGACGAGCTCCTGGTAGCGCGAGCTGCGATCGAACAGGCGCTCGAAGCGCTTCTGCTGCGCCGGGCTCGCGGCCGCGACCTGCAGCACGTGCGCCACGCCCGCACTCTTCGCGATGTAGTCGGCGAGCGCATCGAGCGCCTGCTGGTTGCCGATGCTGTCGGGAAGAAGGTAAGCGCCTTCGCGCATCACCGCGGCGCCGAGCGATTCGAGCGTGCGCAGCACGCGCATGCGCGCCGCCGGATCCTCGGTCGGCAGCTGCGCGATCGTCACGAGCCAGGCGGCCATGGGCGCTGGCATCTTATACTGCGCGCCATGAACTTCGACAAAGAGCTCGACACGCGCGGCCTCAACTGCCCGCTGCCGATCCTGCGCACGAAGAAGGCACTCGCGGAGCTGCAATCGGGCCAGGTGCTGAAGGTGGTGGCCACCGATCCCGGCGCGGTGAAGGACTTCCAGGCGTTCTCGCGGCAGACGGGCCACCCGCTGCTTTCGCACGCGCAAGAGCAGAAGGAATTCATTTTCTTCATGAGGAAGAAGTGACGCGCGTGCTGGCCGTGCTCGCGCTCGTCGGCGCGGGCGCCGCCATTGGCGCCGAAGCGACCTTCAGCGTGAAGGTGCTCACGCCGGAGACCGCGCTCAAGGCGGCGCGCGCGGCGCTCGAGCGCTGCCGCGCGAGCGGCTTCCAGGTGAGCGTCTCGGTGACCGACCGCATGGGCGTTGTGCAGGTCGTGCTCCGCGACCGCTTCGCCGGGCCGCACACGCCCGACATGGCGAGCGCCAAGGCCTATACCGCCGCGAGCTTTCGCACCAACACCACCGAGCTCGCGGAGCTCACCCAGGCGGGCCGGCCGCAGAGCGGCATTCGCAATCGTCCGGGCGTCGCGGCGGTCGGCGGCGCGCTGATGATCGAGGCGGGCGGGTCGCTCGTGGGCGCGATCGGCGTTTCTGGCGCGCCGGGCGCGCGCGACGACGACGCCTGCGCGGCCGCCGGTATCGCCGCCATCCGCGAGGACCTCGAGCTGTAGGGAATTTTACCGACGCGCGGTTCGAGCTTCGGCGACTTGGCGATTGGCGCCACTGTGGAATAATCGGCCGCATGCTGGCGCGATGGATCAGGTTCGGCCCGACGGCGCAGCGCGAGTTCGACGCCGCGTATGCGTCGCTCGCCGCCGTGCAGCCGAAGAGCGCGGCGCCGATCCTCTTATGGGCGGAGGAGGCGGCCCGCTATCCGTTCGCGCTGATCGCGCCGCGCAGGCTCGCGCCGGGGCGCGAATCGCGCTGGCTCTCCTGGGGCCTGGCCGCCGCGGTCGCGACCTACCGGCAATTCCGCGTTCCGGCATATCTCGACGGCGAAATCTACCTGCACGGGCGCGACATCGCGCAGACGCACGTGCATGCGTTTGGCGAATGCGTGGTGATCGCGTCGAGCTTCCTGATGCGCTTCCCCGGCAATTGCGTCCCGACGCCGTCGTTCGAGCTCGAGCACGCGTTCCGTCTGCGCCTGGAAGCGCAGCACGGCTGGACTTTCGACTTCTCCTGGCCTAGCGCGCGCGAATCAGTTTCTCTAGCTGCGCGTTTACCTTCGCCAGCGTAGCCTCGAATACCGCCAGCCGCTCGCGCATCTGCGCCACGACGTTTCCCGGCGCCCGCTCGACGAACGAGTGGTTGCCGAGCTGCGTCTTGGCTTTTCCGATCTCGCCCTCGAGGCGCGCGACCTCTTTCTTCAGACGCTCGCGCTCGGCGGCGGGATCGACTTCGATGTAGGGCATCAGGCGATGGCCGCCCGCTACGGCCACCGGTGAATCGCTCTCCGGTAGTTCATCCACCACTCTGAGGTCTGAAACACGCGCGAGGCTAACGGTCGACGTAGTAATGGCGGCATTCGGTTCGCCGGTGATGTAGAGCGTAATGCGGTCCTTCGGCGGGATCTTCATCTCGCTTCGCAGGTTGCGCGTGGCGTTCACCACCTCCTTCGCCAGCGCCACCTCGGCTTCAGCGTCGTCGTCGATCCTTTCCGGCTGCGATTTCGGGTATCGCTGCAGCATGATCGTCTCGCCTTTCTTGCCGGCGAGCGGCGCGACGCTCTGCCACAGTTCCTCGGTGATGAACGGGATGATCGGGTGCGCCAGGCGCAGGGCGGTTTCCAGGACGCGCACCAGCGTCCGGCGCGTGCCGCGTTGTTGCGCCTCGCCGCCCGCTTTGGATGATGCGGCGAGCTGCTGCTTCGCCACCTCAAGGTACCAGTCGCAGTACTCATCCCAGACGAATCGATAGATCGCGCCGGCGGCGTTGTCGAAACGATAGCCAGCGAAGCTCTGCTCGACTTCCGCTTCCACGCGCTGCAACGTGCTGACGATCCAGCGGTCCCATGCCGAGAGCTCGACCGGTGCCGAGTCGTCGAGCCCGCAGTCCTTGCCCTCGCTGTTCATCAGCACGAAGCGCGTCGCGTTCCACAGCTTGTTGCAGAAATTGCGATAGCCCTCGCAGCGGCTGAGGTCGAAGTTGAGCGTGATGGAGAAGGTCGCGAGCGAGGCGAAAGTGAAGCGCACCGCGTCGGCGCCGAAAGCCGGGATGCCATTCGGGTAATGGTTCTTTACGTACTTCTCGATGCGCTCGCGGTGCTCGCCCTTCAGCAGGCCTTGGGTCGATTTCGCCATCAGCGCCTCGACCGTGATGCCGTCGATCAGGTCCAGGGGATCGAGCGTATTGCCCTTTGATTTCGACATCTTCTCGCCCTCGGCATCGCGCACGATGGCGTTGATGTAGACGTGGCGGAACGGAACTTTGCCGGTGAAGTGGCGCGTCGCCATGATCATGCGCGCCACCCAGAAGAAAATGATGTCGTTGCCGGTGACCAGGACATCGGAGGGCAGGAACGTTTCGAGGTCGCGCGTCTTCTCCGGCCACCCGAGCGAGCTGAAGGGAACGAGCTGCGACGAGAACCAGGTATCGAGCACGTCCGGGTCGCGGCGCAGCCGCTGGCCCGCGGCCTTGCGGCGGGCATCCTCCTCGGTGCGAGCAACATAGACATGGCCGGCGTCGTCGTACCAGGCCGGGATCTGGTGGCCCCACCAGAGCTGCCGCGAGATGCACCAATCCTGGATGTTCTCGAGCCAGTGGTTGTAGGTGGCCGTCCAGTGCTCCGGGATGAACTTCACCTCGCCGCGTGCCACGACCGCGAGGCCGTCCTTCGCCAGGCCGCCCATCGTCACGAACCACTGTTCGGTCAGCATCGGCTCGACGATAACGTTCGTTCGACCGGAGCGTGGTACGCGCAACTTATAGGGCTTTTCCGAGACGAGCAGATTTTCTTTCTTCAGATCATCGAGGATCTTCTTTCGAGCCTCGAAGCGATCAAGACCTCGGTAGCGCTCCGGCACCAGCGCCAGCAGTCCCTCGTCGTTGCGTCGGGCGCCAACGTCTGCCTTCAAATGCTTTTTCTCCAGCCATTCCTCGCTGATGACCCTGGCCTGCAAATCGAAGATGCTCAGGAGGCCGGCGTACGGCAGCGTCTCGATCGATCCCTTCTTGAAGATACGCTGCCAGACTTGGAAGTCATTGAAGTCGTGCGCAGGAGTGATCTTTACGCATCCGGTTCCGAATTCGGGATCTACGTAGTCGTCAGTGACGATCGGGATGAGTCGCTTCGTTCCGGGTAGCCGAACGTACTTCCCGACTAGTTTCGCGTAACGCTGGTCCTTCGGATTCACAGCGACGGCGACGTCGCCAAGCATCGTTTCCGGCCGCGTGGTTGCCACCGTTACGCTGAACCCTTCGCCGGGATAGCGCACCTCCCAGAGCTTCCCGTCCTCTTCCTCGCTGTCGACCTCGAGGTCGGAGACGGCCGTGCCGAGCACAGGATCCCAGTTGACCAGCCGCTTGCCGCGGTAAATGAGGCCCTCCTCGTACCAGCGGACGAACACTTCGGTGACGGCGCGCGACATTTTCGCGTCCATCGTGAAGTAGCCGCCCTTTTGCGCTTCGCTGTCGGCGTATTCCCAGTTGGCAGAAGCGCCGAGCCGGCGCATCTGGCGCGTGATGGTCGAGCCCGATTGCTGCTTCCACTGCCAGACGCGCTCGACGAATTTTTCGCGCCCGAGGTCGTGGCGTGTCTTGCCCTCCATTTCAAGCTGGCGCTCGACCACGATCTGTGTCGCGATGCCGGCGTGATCGGTGCCGACCACCCAGTTGGTGTTGAAGCCGCGCATGCGGTGATAGCGGATAAGCGCGTCCATCAGCGTCTGCTGGAACGCGTGCCCCATGTGCAGCGTGCCGGTGACGTTGGGTGGTGGCAGCTGGATGCAATAGGCCGGCGTTTCGCTGTCACGGTGACGGAAATAGCCGGCCCCCTCCCAGCGCTGGTACCAGCGCTGCTCGATGGCCGCGGGGTCGAAGCTTTTGTCCAGCACTACTGGGCGTCGGGTCGCAGCGCGTGCGCCACCGAAGCGGCGACCGCCTCGCGCACCATCTGCGTCACGCTCGTCGTGAGCTCGGTGCGCACGCCTTCGAGCGCCTGGCCGAGCACCGCAGAGAGCGTGCGCGCGAGCTTCTCCTCGATCACGCGGTCCACCTCCGGCGCGAGGCGCGCGAGCACCGCGCGCTCGAGCTCGCGCGCCAGCGCTTCCAATGCCTGCGCGTCGATCGCCGCGCGCGGACGGCGCACATCGGTGACCACCTCGGTGAGCACCGGCACCGTCGCGTCGCGAACCGGCTCAGCCATCCTGCCGCGCGAGGTCGTTGTTCTTGATGGCGTAGCCGCGCGCCTTGTACTGGCGATAGCGCTCGCGGCCCGCTTCGCGTTCCGCTTCGTCCAGCGCGACCACCTCCACCAGTCGCTCGAAGCGGGCGAAATGCGGCGGGCATTCGGCGGCGAGATTCACGAGCACGCGCACATCCGTCGGCGCCTGGTCGTCGCGCGCGATCAGCACCGGCGTCTCCGGCGCGAGCGTGTCCTCGACCGTGCAATGCGGCAAAAATCCGGTCGCGGGCCAGGTCCACATCAGGCGGTCCAGGCGCGAAGCGAGCTCCGGCTCCGGCGCATAGACCAGCACCCGCTCGCCGCGGGCGAGCGCCTGGGCGGCGAACCGGCAGACCGCCTGAAGGCGGTCCGGCGCGTTGAAGTGGAATTCCACGCTTGTCATTTGCGACCGGCGTGGCGCAGTGCGAAGCGGACTAGAAGAGGAACCGGCCGGCCCGTCGAACCCTTTTCGCGGCCGCTGCGCCATGCGGTGCCGGCGATGTCGAGGTGCGCCCAGCGCTGCTTGCGCGTGAAGCGCGCCAGGAACGAGGCGGCCGTGATGCTGCCGGCGGGACGCCCGCCGATGTTGGCGAAGTCGGCGAAGTTCGAACGCAGCTGCTCCTGGTAGTCCTCCCACAGCGGCATCTGCCAGACGCGGTCCCAGGCGTCGTCGCCGGCCGCGCGCAGCTCGTCGGCGAGCTTCTCGTCGTTGGCGAAAAGCCCGGTGGCAACATGGCC
Source organism: Betaproteobacteria bacterium (assembly GCA_019509895.1). Lineage (GTDB taxonomy): Bacteria > Pseudomonadota > Gammaproteobacteria > Burkholderiales > SG8-39 > SCGC-AG-212-J23. The sequence goes on from JAEKLK010000182.1 coordinate 13,324, forward strand.
GAGCGCGATGACGCACGCGCCGGTGAGCGTGGCGATGTTGATCATCGCCTCGGGCTTGAAGCGCTCGGCGTAGGTGAGGGCGTCGCACAGGATCAGCCGTCCCTCGGCGTCGGTATTCAGAATCTCCACCGTCTGACCGGAGAGCGTGGTGACGATGTCGCCGGGCTTCACCGCGCCGCCGCCCGGCATGTTCTCGCAGGTCGGGATGACGCCGACCACGTTGACCGGCGCCTTCATGCCGGCAAGCGCGCGCAGCGCGCCGAGCACCGAGCCGGCGCCCGACATGTCGTACTTCATCTCGTCCATCTCGCCGGCGGGCTTGAGCGAGATGCCGCCGGTGTCAAAGGTGATGCCCTTGCCGACGAACGCGAGCGGCGCCTTGCTCTTGGCCGCGCCGGAATAGCGCAGGACGATCAGCTTCGGCGGCTCGTGCGATGCCCGGGTGACGGCGAGGAACGCGCCCATGCCGAGCTTTTCCATGTCCTTGCGCTCGAGCACTTGCGCCTCGAGCTTGAACTCGCGCGCGAGCTTCTTCGCCTGCTCGGCGAGGTAGCCCGGCGTGCAGATATTCGCGGGCAGGTTGCCGAGCGTACGTGCGAGGTCGGTGCCCTCCGCGGTGGCCTCGGCTTCCTCGAGCGCCTGTTCGAGCTGCGCGTTCGGCGAGAGCGGCAGCGTCACCTCTGCGAGCGCCGGCGTGGAGTTCTTCTTCTGCGATTTCATCTCGTCGAAGCGGTAGAACGCCTCGCGCACCGCGCCCACGGCCTGTCGCACGTTCCACGACAGTGGCCGGCCATTCACCTTGGTGTCGACGAGGAAGAGCGCGGCATCCTTGGCGCCGAGATCGCGCAGCGCGTTGGCCGCGCCGCGCACCGCGTCGCGGTAGGCGCTTTCGGCGAACTCGTTCTTGGCACCCAGGCCGACGAGCAGCACGCGCTCGGCGCCCACCTCGGGCAGCGCGCGCAGGAGCAGCGTCGAGCCTGCCTTGCCGGAGAGATCGGGGAGCGCCGCCGAAAGTGCTCCGCGCGAGCGCTGGTCAACGCGGCGGGCTGCGGCGGTGAGTTCCTTTTCTGCATGGACGCCGAGCACGACGCAGCCCGCTTTCGCCGTCTCGGGCGAGAGCGGACGTATGCTAAATTCCATAGCGAAAGTATCGCATGATCTTCCACCGGGCGCTCCTGCGCGAGTTCGCAAGCCTAGCCGGCGCAGTGTTCATGGCGCTCTTCGCCATCGCGCTCACTACGCAGCTCATTCGCCTGCTCGGCAAGGCGGCGGGCGGCTCGATTCCGACCGATGCGGTGCTCGCGTTTCTCGGCTTCTTCGCGCTCGGCGCGCTGCCCGTGCTGCTCTCGCTGACGATGTTCATCTCGGTGCTGATGACGCTCACGCGCGGCTGGCGCGACTCCGAGATGGTGATCTGGTTCTCCTCCGGCCTGTCGCTCACCGCGTGGCTGAAGCCGGTGATGCTGTTCGCCCTGCCGCTCATCGCGGTGAGCGGCGCGCTCTCGCTCTTCATCTCGCCCTGGGCGGCGCAGATGGCGGCGCAGTACTCCTCGAAGCTCGAGACGCGCGACGATGTCTCGCGCGTCACGCCGGGCGTCTTCGGCGAGACCGCCAACAAGGAGCGCGTGTACTTCGTCGAGTCGGTCTCCGGCCACACCAACGAAGTGCAGAACGTGTTCGTCTCGTCGGTGCAGCAGGGCAAGGGCGGCGTCAGCATGAGCAGGAGCGGCCGCACCGAGACCGCGGCGAACGGCGATCGCTTCATCGTCCTCGAGCAGGGCCGCCGCTACGAGGGTGCGCCGGGCGACGAGCAGTACCGCGTGACCGAGTTCGACCGCTACGCCGCGCGCATCGAGTCGCGCGAGAGCGCGGAGCCCGAGCGCAACCAGAAGAACCTCTCGACCTGGGCGCTGATGTCCAACCCGACGAAGGAAAATCTGGCCGAGCTGGTCTGGCGGATCGGCATACCGGTGTCGTCGTTGGTGCTCGTGCTGCTCGCGATCCCGATGAGCTTCGTCAACCCGCGCGCCGGGCGCTCGGCCAACCTGCTCTTCGCGCTCCTCACCTATATGGTGTACTCGAATCTGCTCTCGGTGAGCCAGGCGCGCGTGGCGCAGGGGCGGCTCGATTTCTCGCTCGGCATCTGGCTGGTGCACGCGGGCATGGTGCTGCTGCTCGTGGTGCTGTTCGCGCAGCGCATGCAGCTCATCAAGCTCAGGATCGGCAAGTGAAGCCGCGCGCGAGCACGCTCGAGCGCTACCTGGCGCGCCAGATCTACGGCGCCGCCGGCTTCGTGCTGCTCGGATTTCTCGCGCTGTTCGCTTTCTTCGACCTGATCGGCGAGCTCGGCGACCTCGGCAAGGGCGATTACGACCTGCGGCAGGTGTTCAGCTTCGTGATGCTCAATGCGCCCTCGCACGCCTACGAGCTTTTCCCGATCGTGGTGCTGATCGGCACGCTCTACGTGCTGGCGCACCTCGCGAGCAACTCCGAATACACCGTGATGCGCGGCTC
>JAEKLK010000182.1:15861-16869 GCA_019509895.1 Betaproteobacteria bacterium
ATCGGCATGGCGTTCGTCGTGCTGACCTTCGTCATCGGCGAGTGGATCGCGCCGCACGCCGAGGAAGCAGCGCAGAAGATCAAGATCCGCGCGCTTTCCTCGATGATCGGCCAGGACCTGCAGTCGGGCCTCTGGTTCAAGGACGAAGGCTCGTTCATCAACGTGCGCGAGTCGCGCGACCCGAAGCTCCTGCAGGGCGTGCGCATCTACGAGTTCGATTCGGACTACCGCCTGCGCAAGATCACCCTGGCCGAGCGCGCCGAGTACCGCGCCAAGGGCCTCTGGGACCTGTATGGCGTGATGGCCACGCGTTTCGACGCGCCCGGCCCGCAGACCTCGCGCGAACCGCGCGCCGAGTGGCACACCGGGGTGTCGCCCGACCTGCTGAATGCGCTCATCGTCAAGCCCGAGCGCATGTCGGCCTGGGCGCTGCACAAGTACACCGAGCACCTCGAAGCGAATCGCCAGCGCACCGAGCGCTACGAGATCGCGCTCTGGAAAAAGCTCTTCTACCCGCTCGCCACGCTGGTGATGATGGCGCTCGCGCTGCCCTTCGCCTACATGCACGCGCGCGCCGGCGCGGTCGGCGTCAAGGTGTTCCTCGGCATCATGCTCGGCATCTTCTTCCACCTGCTGAACAGCCTGTTCTCGCACATCGGCCTGCTGCACAACTGGCCGCCACTCGCCGCCGCCGCGGTGCCGAGCGCGGCGTTCCTCGCCTCCGCCATGCTCATGATGTGGTGGGTCGAGCGACGCTGAACGCGGGTATTTTTCGTACTTCAAATATTTCGTACTTAGTACGAAATCCTGGCGTCAGGTCGGGCTGCGCGCGTCGACCAGGCGCGTGCCGGCCAGCCGATCGTGCAGGAACTGACGGTCGCGATCGAAGAGCGCCCAGACGATCGACAGCGGTAGCAGCAGTGCCGCGAGCACGAAGCGAAGCAGCGCGCGCGCCGGTGTGACGTTGGCGAGCCGGATGCGCCACGCGCGCATGGCGAGCGTCTGCCC
>JAEKLK010000183.1 GCA_019509895.1 Betaproteobacteria bacterium
ATCCTCCGGCCGATACACCGGCGCGAAGGTGAGCAGGATGTACTCGAAGTAAGTGCGATCCGAGGCGCGCGAGCCCGAGGTGTCGTTGATCAGCACCCCGTCGGCAAGAAAACTGCGCAGCGCCGTCTCGAACTGATGGTGGTGGGTGTCGATGAAGCCCGGCATGACGATCCTGCCGCGCGCGTCGATCTCGCCCGCGCCGCTTGCGCGCAGGTTCGGCCCGACAGCGAGGATCTTCTTGCCCTCGACCAGCACGTCGGCTTGGGCGAACTCGCCGTACTTGTTCGCGCCGGGTACTTTGGGATCCATGGTCATGACTGCCCCGCCGCGGATCACGTAGCGGCGGCCCGGCTTGCCGTTGTCCTCCGGCGGGCCACCTTGGTCGTCGTCGTCGTGCGCGCTCGCCGGGCGGGCGGCAAAGAGATTGACGCCACCGGCTGCGATCCCTCCCGCCGCCGCCGTCTTCAGGAAATTGCGCCGTCCAAGCTGTGAATTGCCGTGCCGCTGCGGCTTGCCGCTATCGCATAACCAACACATGTTCTCTCCCTCTTTAGGTGAGCCGCCTCTGGTGGCGGCTGCGCGAACCCATTGTGGACTCGGGAAGCGTGCCTGCACAAGGCTCGCCCATCGCGCCCGCGTGGAGCGGGCGTGGGCAGGGTCCACTCACAAGAGAGGCCCGTTCGAGCTATTGCTGCACGGGCCCCTTCAGCTCGCCCACCAGCCGCTCGAGTCCCCTTGTGATCGTGTTGACGACGTTGCGTTCCGTCACGCGCCCGCGCACCTGGAACGCGATAGAAGATCGGTGTGGTCTTCGGATGTGCTTGGGCAGCGCTGCCTCGTCGCGGCCCGTCCAGCCGGCGATCACGAGATTGGCGAACTCGTTCATTTTGCGAGCGCCGCGCTGGCGGCGAGCGAGGTCTGCGCCGGCATCGGCGGGATGTCGTAGCTCGCCATGAGGTCGTCTACCAGGCGATGGAAGTCGCTCCACGGCGCTTCGCGGAAGCTGTGATTGCGCACGATGAACGAAGCGCCGGCGTAGAACTTCTCGTACTGCAGGTGTCGGCCGGCGAACTCCGAGCCGATCAGGTCCCAGACCAGCTTGTAGAGCTTCATGCGCTCGAGAGCCCCGAGCTGCGGCGTCTGCCAGTACTTCTCGAAAAGCGCGCGCAGGTGGCCGTCGTGCATCACCGTCACGTCCGCCGGCATCTGGAACACGCCGCCGCCGACCAGCTCGCGCAGCGCGTCGACGATCGACGAGTGGCTCTCCGTGCACCAGTTGAGCGCCGCGTACATGTAGCGGCGGTTGAAGGTCTTCCAGCCAGCCGGCCAGTCTTCCGCGTCCTGGATCTGGCCGGCGATCATGCCGCCGAGCGCGGCTTCCAGCGCCGAGAAGCGGCCAAGCACCTCGCGCACCGCGGGCACCTCGTTCGCTCCGGAGGCGTGCGCGATCTTGCTCGCGAGGCCGACGATCAGCTTCAGCTTCTCGTGGAAGCGCACGTTCGACTGGTGATTGCCGTAGCAGTGGCCCGGGGTCTTGATGTAGATCTCGCGCGCGAGGATCGCGTCCATGTGCACGAACACGCGCTCCCACGGCACCTTGACCTCCTCGCACATCACCATCGAGTCGGTTTCGTCGAAGCGCCAAGTCAGCGGATTGTCGAACTCGCTCGCCGCGTGGCGCTCGAAGGGCTTCCTCGACCAGAGCGTGACGCCGGGCGCATTCACCGGCACGGCGCAGGTGATCGACTCGGGCAGCTGGTTCGGCGCGAGCGGAATGAGGTTGCCGATCCAGATCTCGTCCGCGAACACGGCGCCGGTGGCGAGCATCTTCATGCCCGAGATCACCACGCCGTCGTCGTCCTCGCGCACCACCCGCAGGGTAGGAATCGGAATGTTTTGCTTGACGTAGAAGTCGGGGTTGCGCGCCGCCTGCGGCGGAATGACGGCGTATACGCCGTAGAGGTCGTGCTTGCGCATGTGCTGGTAGTAGCGCACCAGATTCTCGGCATACAGCCCGAACACCGACGGGTTCATCGCCATGCCGGTGACGAAGCTCGAGACGTGATCGGGCGAGCGGCCGAGGAGCCCGTGGCTCAGGGCGGCGATGGCGCGATGCAGGTTCGTGCGCTGCTGCAGGTCCTCGCGGGTGCGCGCGCGCAGGAAGTAGGCGCTGTAGCGCTCGCCGTCCTCGCTGAAGCTAAAGGCGGGATCGGCGCGCTTGAGGTCGTAGATCGCCGCCATCGAGCGCGCGGCGTTGCGGAACGCCGGATGCGTCGTCACGTCATCGACGCGCTCCGAGCCGATGTAGACGACGCGGCCGTCTCTCAGCGACTCGAGGTGCTCATTTCCGCTCTTGAGCACGAGCGCCTCCCTTGCCCGCATCTTTGCCCGAGGTCTCGTAGTAGTGCATCTCGTGCAGGATGCAGCCGCTTTTGCTCGTGAACGGCCCGTGCTTCGCGCCCGGCGGCCGGCAGGCGTAGGTCGGCGCGAACGACTGCTCGCCGCCGCGCCCCTGCGCATCGTTGCCGACAATGAGATCGCCGTGCACCACGTAGACCTCCTCCCAGTGATCGTGCACGAACGGCTCGGTCGAGTACGCGCCCGGCTCGATCTTGAGGAGGCGCGTGCGGCTGCCGCGCTTGTTCACCTCGTCGAGGTCGCTCGCGAGAATCTTCTGGTAGAACCCCGGCGGGTAGCCCGGCGGCCGCTCCCAGCCGGTGTTGAGATCGACGCGGACGAATTCCAGGTGCTGCTTCGGTTTCATGCGAATCTCCTTAGGCCGCTTTTGCTTCGTGAAGCATGAATTCCAGCAGGGCGACGGCGCGATCGCCCGAGGCGACGAGGTCGCGCGCGAGAGCGCGCACCTGGGCGAAGCGCCGCGCGTCCAGGCGCTCGAACAGCACATCGTTGATGCGCCGCTGGTACGGCGCCATGCGCTCGAGCAGCGTCTGCCCGCGCGCGGTGCATTCCAGCAGCACCCGGCGGCCGTCGGCCGGATCGGAGCCCTTTTCCAGGATGCCGCCCGCGACCAGCTTGTTCGCCTCGAGTGTGATGAAGGCGCCCGAGCGGTGCAGCCGCCCTGCCACCTCGCCCACCGAAAGGCTCGCGGCGCGCGACACCAGCATCAGGATCTCGTACTGCACGCCCGAAATGCCGGCGATCGCCGCAAAGGCGTCGCGGCAGGCGTCGAGGCGGTGGCCGTAGGCAATGAGATCGTGGATCAGACCGCGGAACTCGGCGTCCGAGCCGTCGACCAGCAGCGCCGGCCGCGACACGGTGACCGGAGGTACGCTCTTGCGGCGGGTGCGGGCCATTGACCGCGGCATTCTCCCGCCCGAGAATTAGCTTTGTCAATTAGCTTTCCTGTCAAGACATGCAGGTCCTGATCGCCGGCGCCGGGCCGGTCGGCCTGTCGGCGGCGAACGCGCTCGCCGACGCCGGCATCGAGGTGCTGGTGCTGGAAGCCGAGCCGCGCCTGCCGCAGAACCTGCGCGCCTCGACCTTCCAGCCGCCCACGCTCGATCTCCTTGCGCGCTTCGGCGCGACGCAGCAGCTGATCGACATGGGGCGCGTCGCGCCGAAAGTGCAATACCGCGACCGCGCCGGCTGGGTGGCGGAGCTCGACTTCGGCGTGCTGAAGGACAACACGGCGCATCCCTTCCGCGTGCAGTGCGAGCAGTACCGCTTGAACGAGGTGCTGGCCGCGCGCCTGGGACGCGTGCGCTATGGCGCCCAGGTCACGGCCGTCGAGCAGGGCGACGCGGGCGTCACGGTGAGCGTCAACGGCGCCGAGCGCCTGCGTGCGCTCTATCTCATCGGCGCCGACGGCGGTCGCAGCCGCGTGCGCGAGGCGCTCGGCATCGCGCTCGAGGGCTTCACCTGGCCCGAGCGCTTTCTCGTCGCCAGCACGCCGTTTGACTTCGCCGCCGTGATGCCGGGGCTCGCGGACGTCAGCTACTTCGCCGATCCGCAGGAATGGTTCTTCCTCCTGCGCGTGCGCGATGTGTGGCGCGCGATGTTCCCGGCTCGGGCGGAGGAAAGCGAGGCGGACATCCTTTCCGATGCAGGCATCGAGCGGCGGCTGCAGCGGGTATATGCGAAGGCAACGCCTTACGAGATCACGCACCGCACGCTCTATTCGGTGCATCAGCGCGTCGCCGAGAGCTATGGCCGCGGACGCGTGTTCCTCGCCGGCGACGCCGCGCATCTCAACAATCCGCTCGGCGGCATGGGCATGAATGGCGGCATCCACGATGCGTTCAACCTGGCGGAGAAGCTCGCGGCGGTGCTGCGCGGGGAAAAGCCCGAAGATGAGCTCGCGCGCTATGAGCGCCAGCGCCGCCCGGTGGCGCTCGAGTACGTGAATACGATTACCATCGCCAACAAGCGCAATCTCGAGATGTGCGACGCCGACGAGCAGCGCCGCTGGCGCGCCGAGCTAGAGCGCGCCATGAGCGATCGCGCGGCGCAGCGTGAGCTGATGCTGCGCATTTCCATGATTGCCAGCTTGAGGAAATACGCATGCGCCTAGCCTGCGCCTTGCTCCTGGGCCTTACATCGTTGAGCACAGGAGCGCAGAGCTTTCCGTCACGGCAGATCACCATTGTCGTGCCCTACTCGCCCGGCAGCACGTCTGATCTGCTGCCGCGCGCGATTGCCCCGCACCTCTCGCAATCGCTCGGCGTGCCGGTGATCGTCGAGAACCGTCCTGGCGCCGGCGGCAACCTCGGCGCGTCGCTGGTGGCTAAAGGCGAGACAAGTGGCCACACGGTGCTGATGGCGCCTTCCGCCGTGCTTGCGACCAACCAGTGGCTCTACAAGGAGCCGGGCTATGATCCGCAGAAGGATCTGACCCCGGTGATCGACGCGGCGACCACGCCGAACATGTGGGTGGCGCATCCCGACGTGTCGGTGAAGACCATCGGCGATGTGATCGCGGCGGCCAAGGCGAAGCCTGGGGCGCTCAGCTTCGCCTCCGGTGGCAATGGCACCACCGGGCATCTGTGCGGCGAGCTCCTGAAGACCACCGCGAAAGTCGATATGGTGCACGTGCCTTACAAGGGACCGGCGCCGGCGCTGCAGGACGTACTCGCCGGCCGCGTGCCGCTCATGTGCGACAACTTCTCCAACATCATCTCGCATGTGAGGAGCGGCAAGCTGCGGCCGATCGCGCTCACGGCGCTCAAGCGGCATCCGCAGGCGCCGGAGGTGCCGACCGCGGACGAGTCCGGGCTCCCGGGATTCGAGATCAATGTCTGGTACGGATTCGCGGTGCCAGCGGCGACGCCCAAGGCAGTGGTGCAGAAGCTGAACGCGGAGCTCGCGCAGGCGCTACATGTGCCGGCGGTGGCCGAGCGCCTGCAGAGTCTCGGGCTCACCATCGTCGCCGACAAACCGGAAGAGTTCGCACGCTTTGTCGCAGCCGAGTCGGAGAAGATGCGGCGCCTGGTGCAGGCGTCGGGCGCGAAGGTCGACTAGCTCAGAATCCCATGTCGCTTGGCCGCAGCCAATTGCAGAAAGCGCTCACGCATCTCCAAGCGGGTGAGTGGCAGGCAGCACACGAGATCGTGCAGCGCGACGAGGATTCGCCGCTCGCCTGCTGGGCGCACGGCATCGTGCACATCATGGAAGGCGATCTGCCGAACGCGCGCTACTGGTACGCGCAGGCCAAGCGCCCATTCCCGGAGAAGTGGACGCCCAGCGCCGAGGTGGCGGCCCTGCGCAAAGCGCTCAGCGAAGAAGGATAGTTCGGGCTCCGTCCCCGAATTAGGACTTGGCGGTCTTGCGGAAACGGGCGACGCCGGGACGCGTGCGCAGGAGGTCGCTGAAATGCTCGGCGGACATCGGCCGGGCGAAGAGGAAGCCCTGCGCCTGCTCGCAGCCCAGGCCGCGCAGGAAGTGCTTCTGTCCGTCGCTCTCGACGCCCTCGGCGATGACGGCGAAGCCGAGCGTATGGGCCATCTCGATGATGGTGCGCACGATGGTGGCGTCGCCGCCCTGGTGGACGATGCCGGCGACGAACGAGCGGTCGATCTTGAGCGCGGCGAGTGGAAAGCGCGTGAGATAGGCGAGGCTCGAGTAGCCGGTGCCGAAGTCGTCGATGGCGATGCGCATGCCCGCGTCGGCGAGCGAGCGCATGGCACGCACCGCGTGGTCCGGGTCCTGCATCAACTGGCTCTCGGTGATCTCGAGCTCGATCAGGTCCGGCCGCACGCCCGCCCCGGTGACGATGGCGCGGATACGCGCGGCGAGATCGAGCTGGCGGAACTGCCGCGCCGACAGGTTCACCGCAACCGGCAGCAGCTCGGCTCCCGCGGCCTGCCAGGCGCTCAGGTCCGCGCACGCCTGGCGCAGCACCCATTCGCCGACCGGCACGATCAGTCCACTCTCCTCGAGGATCGGGATGAAGTGCGCCGGCGCGACGATGCCGCGGGTCGGGTGGTGCCAACGCAGCAGCGCCTCGGCGCCGCTCGGCCGCTCGGTCTTCAGGTCGAATTTCGGCTGGTACACCAGGCGGAACTCGCCGCGCTCGAGCGCCCGGCGAAGCTCCGCGCCGAGCAGCGCGCGGGCGCGGGTGCGCTGGTTGATCTCGGCGGTGAAGAACTGGAAGCTGTTGCGGCCGGCCTGCTTGGCTCGATACATGGCGGCGTCGGCGGCGCCGAGCAGCGATTCGACGTCCTCGCCGTCGGCCGGGAAGAGCGCGACGCCGATGCTCGCGCTGACGAAGAGCTCGTGCCCGCCGACATCGACCGCGGCGCTCAGCCGCTCGATCAGCTTCTGCGCTATGAGTGCCGCGTCCTCGGCGCGCATCACATCGGCGAGCACGATGGCGAACTCGTCACCGGCAATGCGCGCCACCGTATCGCCGGCGCGCACGCCGGCCTGCAGGCGCCGCGCCGCCTCCTTCAGCAGCTCATCGCCGCCGGCATGGCCGAGCGAGTCGTTCACCAGCTTGAATTCGTCGAGATCCACGAATAGCACGCCGAGCTGCGCGCCGTGGCGGCGCGCCTGCACGATCATCTGGTCGAAGCGGTCGGCGAGCAGCGCCCGGTTCGGTAGCCCAGTCAAAGGATCGAACTGCGCGAGGAAAGCGAGCCGGCTTTCGCTCTCGATGCGCTTCAGGCCGGCCGAGAGCACGCTCGCGGCAGCGGAGAGGAAACCGGTCTCGTCGTGGCTGAGGGTCGCGGCGCCTGGGGGCAGCGCGCAGAGCGCACCGCGCGCGCCGTCCTCGCCGTAAACCGGCGCGAGCTCCGCCGTCTCGCCCGCCGCCCAGGCGAAGGGCAGCTCGCCGCGCCCGCCGCGGCCTTGCTCGAGCGCTTCGGCAAGGGCGCTGCCTGCCGCGTAGAGCGCCGGCGCGCACGCATGGTCGGCGGCCACGCCCTCGACGCGGCGCACCAGCAGCTCCCGCCCGTGGGGCGCGCGCTCGAGGTAGGCGACGCTGCCGCCGCCCAAGCCTTCGAGTACCGAGCGCACCGCCTCGGCGATCAGCTCGTCGGCGTTGCGCTTGGCGAGTGCCTCCTCGCCGAAGCGGGCGATCTTTTTCTGGTAGCGCTCGTTGGCCGCCCGCCGCTCCTCGTTGTGCTTGCGGCTGGTCATGTCCTCGAACACCGAGATCTCGTAGAGCGGCTCGCCGGCCGCACCGCGCGCGAGCGCCACGGAGACGCTCGCCCAGGCGATCGCGCCATCCTTGCGCAGGTAGCGCTTTTCGAAGCGCGTGCTCGCGCCCTGTGCGCGGCTGCGCGCCTCGTCGGCCTTGTCGCGATCCTCGGGGTGCGAGATGTCTCGCACCGAGCGGCCGATCAGCTCGTCTTCGTGATAGCCGAGCATTTCGGTAAGGCGCGGGTTGACGCGCAGGAAGACGCCGTCGAGGCCGATATGCGCGATGCCCGATGCGGCGAGGTCGAACGTCTGCCGGAACCGTCCCTCGCTCTCGCGCAGGGCGCTCTCGGTGGCGATGCGCTTCAGCACCTGTCCCACCTGCGCGCCGATGAGGCCGATCGCTTCGATCAGGCGCTCATCGGGGGTGCGCACCTCCTTGCTCGTGAAGCTGAGTACGCCGACGGTGCGGCCCTCGGCGATCACCGGGAAGATGAGCGAGCCGCCGGCGAGTCCCGTACCGGCCGCCATGCCGCTCGCGCGCGAATCCTTGCTCGCGTCGGGCAGCCAGAGCGGCTGGCCGCTTTGCCACACGTGGCCGGTCAGGCCTTCGCCGCGGCGATAGACCCGGGCGCGCGAGCGCACGAGGAACGTCTCCACGCCGGGATCGTCGCGCCCCCAGGTTTCCAGGCAGCGCAGTACGCCCGCCGCTTCGTCCACGCCGAAGAATCGCCCGCAGGCCCAGTGCTCGGTCTCGCAGATCGCGCGGATCACCGAGCGCAGCGCGCTCGAGGGGTTTTCCGCGACGGCCAGCGCGCCGGTCACCGCCTGCTCGAGCACGCGCAGCTGCTCGGCGCGCTTGCGCGCCGAGATGTCCTGGCCGATGCCGCGATAACCGCGAAAGAGGCCGGCTTCGTCGAAGATCGGCGTGCCGCTCGTGCTCATCCAGAGCTGGCGGCCCTCGACGATGCGGCAAAGCTCGAGGTCGTTGAAAGGCCGGTGTGCCTCCATCGCCGTGATATGCCGCGCCCAGTCGGCGGCGCACATGTTGACGTAGTCGATATCCCAGAGCCGCCTGCCAAGCAGGCTATCGCCTTCGAGCCCGTGGTCGTGCAGGGCGTTCTTGCGTCCGAACGCGGTGAAGCGCAGTGCCGAGTCCTGCTCCCAGTAGACGTCGGCGATCAGCTGCGTGAGCCCGCGAAAGCGCGCCTCGCTCTCGCGCAGCGAGCTCATCGCGGCGGCTTGCAGCGTGGCAAGCCGCACCACGCGCCGCAGCCCGCCCCGGTCCATGCTGCCCTTGGCAACGAAGTCGTAGGCGCCGTGGTCGAGCGCCTTTGCCGGCAGCTCCGGATCGTCGTCAGCCGTCATGACGATGATGATGCGCTCACCGCTCGCGCGCACCGCGCGCAGCGTTTCCAGGCCGCGCGAATCGGGCAGATGCAGGTCGAGGAGCACGAGGTCGTAATGGCGCGCCGCAAGCTGCTCGCGCGCCGCGGCGAGCGAGCCTACCCAGTCGAGCTTCGGTACCCCGTGGTAACGGCTGAGCGTGGCGAGCGGCGGATTGTCATCGGCCGCCATCGCGCGCAGGTAGGCGCGCACCAGCATGCTGAAAGACTCGTCGTCTTCGACGAGCAGGATGCGCGCGACGTGCTTGTCCCTGCCCATGCCGCCCGAGCATAGCGAGACGCGTGCGCGTACACGATTGCGCGCGGCGCGCGCGCCGCGCTTCCTTGCACAGGCTTACAAAGCCTTCGAGCCTGGAACCACGCCCGCCTCGAGCGCGTAGCAAAAATCTGCAATGTCGCGCGGCCGCGTCCACCATACGCGAGCGGCGTGCGCATGCCGGAGGCAATGGCGCAGCGCGGCGCGCAGGCGCCGCAGGCGGAACGGCTGGCCGAAGACGTAGGTGTGCACCGAGACATTCATCACCAGCGGATGGCGCTCGCACTGCTCGACCATCTCGTCGAACTGGTCCACCACCATGTCGCAGAATTCGGCGGCGCTGCCCTTGCGGTGCACGACGAGCTGCGAATCGTTGAGCTCGATCGGATAGGGCACCGAGAGGATCGGACCGGCGCGCGTGGCGAGCCACACCGGCTGATCGTCCATCGGCCAGTCCATCACGTAGCGGTAGCCGAGCTCCTTCAGCAGGTCGAGCGTATGCGCGCTCTCGTAGGCGCCTGAGCCCATCCAGCCGGCGGGCGGCGCGCCTTCGTGGCGCGTGATGCTCTCGGTCACCTCGCGCAGGATGCGCTCCTCGTCGGGCTGCCACAGGCCGCGCAGGTTCTCGGCGTTGGTGCGGCCGTGCGCCACGACTTCGTCGCCGCGCTTGCGGATCGCGGCCATGACTTGCGGCGCGTAGTCGTAGAGCAGGCTGTTCGTGTTGTGCGCCGCCGGCAATTTGAGCTCGTCGAAGAGCTCGAGCAGCCGCCACACGCCGATGCGGTTGCCGTAGTCGCGCCACGCGTAGTTGCGATGCGTCTGCGGCTCGCCCGTCTTCGCCGGATCGTGGCCGAGGCCGGCGCCGTAGGCGAACCATTCGACATTGGTGGTGAGGACGAAGGCGAGGCGCCTGTCGCCCGGCCATGAGTAATCGCGCCGCTCGGGGAGCGGGACGAATTCGTAACGGCTGTGCTGCGGCAGGAGCGGCCTAGTCAACCTTCGCTCCGGATGCCTTCACCAGTGGCGCGAGCTTCGCGATCTCGTGCTGCGTCGCCGCCTCGAACTCCTGCGGCGTCATGACGATCGCATCGGCGCCGAGCTGCTCGTACACCTTCTGCATCTCGGGCGCACGCACGGTGGCGGCGAACGCCGCGTTCAGCTTCTTCACCACGGCGGCGTCCATGCCTTTCGGCCCGAGGACACCCGAATAGAGCACGACGTCGAAATCGCGCAGGCCCGACTCGACCATCGTCGGCACCTCCGGCACCGCCGGCACGCGCTTGGGCGTCGTCACGGCGAGCGCCCGCAGCTTGCCGGCTTTCGCGTTCGAGACGGCGGGCGGCATGGTCGAGAAGACGAACGTCACCTCACCGCCGAGGATCGCCTGTGTCGCGGGATTGCTGCCCTTGTAGGGCACATGCAGGACTTCCACGCCGGCGGCCTGCCGCAGCATCTCGCCCGCGAGGTGCACGATGGTGCCGTTGCCCGAGGAGCCGTACGAGAGCTTGCCGGGATTCGCCTTGAGCAGCGCGATCAGTTCGCGCACGCTCTGCGCGTTGGTGGTCGGGTGCACCACCAGCATGAGCGGCGTCGAGGCGATCATCGCCACGTATGTGAAGTCCCTGATCGAGTCGTACGGCAGCTTGGCGTAGAGCGCCGCGTTGATCGCGTGCGTGGTGATGTCCTGCAGCCAGATCGTGTAGCCGTCGGGCGCCGAGCGCGCGATGTAGTCGCCGGCGATGGTCGTGCCGGCGCCGGGCTTGTTCTCCACCACCACCTGCTGGCCGAGCTGCTTCGAGAGCGTGATCGCCACGGCGCGGCCGAGGACATCGGAGATGCCGCCGGCGGCAAAGCCGACGATCATGCGCACCGGCTTCGCCGGATAGTCGCCCTGCGCCAACGCCGGGTGCGCCGCGAGCAGCGCGAGGAAAGCGAGCAGCGGTTTCAAACGCTCATCTCCAGGCTATAGAGGCCGCCGGCATGCCGGTCGACCGCGAAGACGATGCCGCGATCGTCGACGAATACGTCGTTGATCTGCGCCGTCGCCACGGGCGAGCCCTCGGGGGTCGGCGGCACGAAGTAGGCGATCTCGCGCGGCGCGAACGGGTCGCGCACATCGTACGCTCGCACGCCGGCGTTGAAGAACGTACCGAGCACGATGTCCTCGGAGCGCCAGGTGCCTTCTCCGGGACGATTTTCGTGCACGTTGTGCGCGCCGCAGCGCCCGCCCTTGTGCAGCAGCGGCTTCACGCCGGTCACCGGCAGCGTGCCGATGCTCACCAGGTTGCGCTCATCGCGCGCGTCGAGCAGCCAGACGAGCTTCGGCCAGTCGGCGCCATCGTTCTGGATCGACTCGTCGGTCACCACCAGCAGATCGCGGCCGAAGAGCGGCAGCACGGTGTGCGTGAAGCCGTTGTAGGGCGGCGAGTTGCTCCAGCGCGAAATGAGCTTCGGCCGGCCCGGGTCGGCGATGTCGAGCACCATCATGCCGCCGTCGAGGTAGCCGAGATAGCAGCGCTCCGGGCGCTCGGGATAGACGTTGGTGTTGTGCGCCCGGAAGCCCGCGTCGAATTTCGCCGGCAGGCGCTCCGGCGGCGGCGCATCGTCGCCTTCCATGGTGCCGGGCAGATGCCAGCGGCCGATCGCCCGGGGCTTCGCCGGATTCGCCACGTCGACGATGCGATAAACCTGGTCGTCCATCGCATTGCGCGGCTTGAGCTCCGGATCGGCGCAGGCCATGTGCACGGTCTTGCCGTCGACGAACCAGAGCACGTGGCAGCCGCGCGAGCCGGGCCCGGAAGCATCGAAGAAGGCAACCGAGCGCGGGCGCTCGGGCTCGGAGATGTCGAAGAGCTCGAACCCCGCCGGCTGGGCCCCGGCCACGGCGACCTGGTAGGCGACCGCCATCAGGTCGCCGCACACCTCGAGCGAATTGGAGCGCATGGCGCGATGCGGCAGGTCGGTCTGCACCACGACCCGCGGCCTGGCCGGATCGGTGACGTCCACGCCGGTGAAATTCTTGGGCGCGCTTTCGTGCGCGAGCCACAGCACGCGCCGGCCGCCGCGCGCGAGCTGCAGCGACATGCCCTCGCCCATGCCGCCGAAGCCGTTGAGCGTGTGCTGCGCGAGAAGCTTCATGTTGGATTGCATGGCCGCTAACATAGCAGACGACCACAGAGGAGAAACGCCATGGCAACGAAACGAGTCGCGCTCGTCACGGGCGCCGGCACCGGCATCGGCAAAGCGGCGGCGCTCGCGCTGCTCGCGGACGGCTACCACGTCGGGCTGGTCGGACGGCGCGGCGAGCTGCTGCAGAAGACGGCGGCTGAATCCGCCGCCGGCGAGCGCGCCATGGTGCTCGCGACCGACATCACCCGGCCGGAGAACGTGAAGGCCATCTTCGCGCGCGTCAAGGACAGCTGGAGGCGGCTCGATGTGCTTTTCAACAATGCCGGCATGGGCGCGCCGGCGGTGCCGATGGAGGAGCTGCCGCTCGAGACCTGGAAGGCAGTGGTCGACATCAACCTGAACGCGATGTTCTACTGCACGCAGGAAGCGATCCGCATCATGAAGGCGCAGACGCCCAAGGGCGGCCGCATCATCAACAACGGCTCGATCTCGGCGCACGCGCCGCGCCCCTACTCGGTGGCGTACACCTCGACCAAGCACGCCGTCACCGGGCTTACCAAGTGCATCTCGCTCGACGGGCGCAAGGACGACATCGTCGGCAGCCAGATCGATATCGGCAACGCGGCCACCGAGATGACCGAGCGCATGACCAAGGGCGTGCCGCAGCCAAACGGCACCACCATGGTGGAGCCGCGCATGGACGTAAAGCACGTCGGCAGCGCGGTGCTGTACATGGCCAACCTGCCGCTGGACGCAAACGTGCAATTCATGACGATCATGGCGACAAAGATGCCGTTCGTGGGTCGCGGCTAGCGGCATACAATCCCTCCCAGGGGAAGGGAGGGACATCGCTTGCAGCTCCGGGTAAGCGATCTGCGCCAGTGGCTGCGGCAGCCGGCCGCGTGGGCGATTCTCGCCGTCGGCGCGCTGGTCAGTGGGGCCGCCTGGCGCTCGCTCGAGATCGACGGCGAGCAGGCGGCGCGCGCGAGCTTCAACGCGGTGATGACCGAGTCGCGCCATGCGCTGGAATCGCGCCTGCAGGGCTACCAGCTCGTGCTGCTCGGCATCCAGGGGCTGATGCAGGCGAAGCCCGACCTCGACCGCGCCGGCTTCGAGCGCTACATCTCCGAGCTCGCCCCCGAGCGAAATGCCAGCCAGGCGCGTGCGTTCAGCTATGCCAGGCGCGTGCCGTATGCGCAAAAGGAGCGCTACGAGAGCTCGGTGCGCGCCGAGGGCCATGCGCGCTTCGCCATCCGTCCGCCCGGCGAGCGGCCGGAGTACTTGGTGATCCACTACCTCGCGCCCTTCGCCGGAAACGAGCGCACGTTCGGGCTCGACGTCGGCGCCGACCCGGTGCGCCGCCTGTCGGTCGAGCAGGCGCGCGACAGCGGCGTGGTCGTCGCGAGCGGCCCGGTCTCGCTCGCCTCTAACGGCGAGCGCGGGGTCAGCCTGCGGCTCGCGGTATATCGCCGCACCCGGCCGATCGAAAGCCTGGAGTCGCGGCGCGAGCTCTTCGAGGGCGTCGCCGCCGTCACCTTCAGCGCCGCGCAAGCGATCGGCGACATCGTCGCCCGCCATGCGAGCGCACGCCTGCGGCTGCGCGTCGTCGACCACGCAGAGCTGCTCTACGACAGCTCGAGCGGAGCCCTCGCCGCCGGCGCGCTGCGCGCCAGCACCGCGCTGCCGGTCGGCGGGCGCAAATGGGATCTCGAATTCAGCGCGCCACGCGAGGCCTTTCGCACCAGCGGCGAGGCGCTCATGCCGTGGCTCGCGCTCGCGGGCGGCCTCGCGATCAGCGCGCTGCTCGCCGGCCTGGTCGGCTCGCTCTCGACCTCGAGCGGGCGCGCGCAGCGGATCGCGCGCGAGATCACGCAGGACCTGCAGCGCAGCGAGGCGGATCTGGCCGAGGCGCAGCGCAAGACCGAGCAGCTCATCGAGACGCTGCCGAACCCCGTGTTCTTCAAGGGCCGCGACGGCAATTACCTGGGGGTGAACAAGGCGTGGGAGGAGTTCTTCAGGCGCCCGCGCGCCTCGATCATCGGCCGGACGGTCCACGACCTCTACCCGCATGCGCCGGCGCTCGCCGAGCTGATGCACGCCGCCGATCAGCAGCTCTGGGCGGAGCCCGGCACGCAGGTCTACGAAGCGACCCTTACGCTGCCGGATGGCACGAAGCGCGACACGCTCTACTACAAGGCCACCTTCACCGGGCCTGAGGGGCGCGTCGCCGGCCTGATCGGCACGATCATCGATATCAGCGAGCGCAAGCAGGCGGAAAAGCGGCGCGGCATGGAGCATGCGATCACGCGCTTCCTCGCGAGCGCGGCCAGCCCGGGGCTCGCCATGCCGCAAGTGCTCGACAATCTGTGCGAGGCGATGGGCTGGACCGGCGCAACGCTGTGGCGGCGCGAGCGCGGCGAGCTCGCGCTGCTCGCCGCCTCGGTGAAAGGTTCGCGCGCCATGGAGCCGGCCGCGCTAGTGGAGCCGGAATGGCACGCGGAAGCCGGCGGAACCCTTAGCGTTCCGCTGCTGCTGGGCGCGGACGCCCTGGGCGTCATGGCCTTCAGCGGCGTGGCGCGCGCCCCCGACCCCGAGCTGGTCGCGATGCTGCAGTCGATCGGCAGCCAGGTCGCGCAGTACCTGCAGCGCATGCAGGCGGAAGAGGCGCTGCGCTTCGTCGCGACGCACGATTCGCTCACCGGGCTGCCGAACCGCGTCATGTTCAGCCAGCGCGTGGAGCACGCCATCCACCAGGCGAAGCGCTATGGCCGGAGGCTGGCGGTGCTGTTCATCGACCTCGACCGCTTCAAGATCATCAACGACACGCTCGGCCACGAGGT
>JAEKLK010000119.1 GCA_019509895.1 Betaproteobacteria bacterium
GCACGAGACCGGCATCCCGTGGAACGATCCGTCGGGCGACGTGCTGCGGGAATGGCTGGTGATGGACCGCGACACGTTCTATGACGTCCGCCGCATCGCCATCGTGCCGGTCGGCCTTTGCTATCCCGGTACCGTCGGCGGCGCCGATCTGCCGCCGCCGCGGCAGTGCGCGCCGCTCTGGCAGCCGCGCTTTCGTGCCGCGCTGTCGAAGATCGAGCTCACGCTGCTGGTCGGTTCGTACGCCCAGAACTACCATCTCGGCGCGCGACGCAAAGCCTCGCTTACCGAAACGGTGCGCGCCTTCGACGAGTACCTGCCCGAGTACTTCCCGCTGCCGCATCCGAGCTGGCGCAACCGCGCGTGGGTGCAGCGAAATGCCTGGTTCACGCGCGAGGTCCTGCCGGCTCTGCGCCGGCGGGTGAAAGCTATAATCGCGCGCTCCCCATGAAACTCCTCGGCTCGCCCGCCAGCCCCTATACGCGCAAAGTGCGCGTGGTACTGGCCGAGAAGCGGATCGAGTGCGAGATGGAACTCGTCGACGTGCAGCCGGCGGAAAATCCGGTGAACGCGCACAACCCGCTCGGCAAGATTCCAACGCTGCTCTTGGACGACGGCAGCGCGCTCTATGACTCGCGGGTCATCGTCGACTTCCTGGATGCGCGCTCGCCGATCAGCCGCCTGATCCCGGACGAGACCCGCGACCGCCTCGCCGTGCGCCGCTGGGAGGCGCTCGCCGACGGCGTGCTCGACGCCGGGCTCCTCGTGCGCTACGAATCGCTGCGCGAGCCACGCGAGCGCAGCCAGAGCTGGAGCGCCAAGCAGGTGTCGCGCATGCATCGAGCGCTCGCCGCCATGGCTAAGGACCTCGAAAGCAAGCCGTGGTGCCACAACGACCGCTACTCGCTCGCCGACATCGCCGTAGGCTGCTGCCTCGGCTGGCTCGGCTTCCGCAAGCCGGGCGACGTCGACTGGCACGGCGAGTACCCGGGGCTCGCCCAGCACTATCGCAAGTTGATGGAACGCTCGGCGTTCGCCGACTCGGTTCCCGAGGCCCCTAAGTAATTACCCCGCCACCCAGGCACGCTTCGCCGTCGTAGAGCACGACTGACTGGCCAGGCGTCACGGCCCATTGCGGGGCGGCGAAGTCGACCCGGATTTCGCTCTCGAGTACGCGGCTTAACGTGCACGGCGCATCCGCCTGCCGGTAGCGCGTCTTTGCGGTGTGCTCCGAGCGTTCCGCCGGCGGCGCACCGGCGATCCAGCTCGTTTCGTCCGCTGCCAGCGCTCGCTTCATGAGCAGCGGATGGTCGTGGCCCTGCACTACGATCAGCTTGTTCGCCGGGAGGTCCTTGGCCGCCACATACCAAGGCTCGCCAGCGCCGCCGAGGCCGATGCCCTTCCTTTGGCCGATGGTGTAGAAGGCGAGCCCGATGTGCTCGCCGACCGTGCGGCCGCGATCGTCGACCATCACGCCAGGCACCTTCGGCAGGTAGCGATTCAGGAACTCGCCGAACGGTCGTTCGCCGATGAAGCAAATGCCGGTCGAATCCTTCTTGGCATGGTTCGCCAGGCGCGCCTCGAGCGCCATGCGCCGCACCTCGGCTTTCTTCAGCTCGCCCACGGGGAACATGACGCGCGCGAGTTGCTCCTGCGTCAGACGATGGAGAAAGTAGCTCTGGTCCTTCGCGCCATCTGCGCCGCGCAGCAGCCGGTGGCGCCCCGCAACGGTATCGAGGCGCGCGTAGTGGCCGGTGGCAATCTTCGCGGCGCCCAGGCGCATGGCGTGGTCGAGAAACGCCTTGAACTTGATCTCGGCGTTGCACAGCACATCCGGGTTGGGCGTGCGCCCGGCAGCGTATTCGCGCAGGAAGTCGGCAAACACCCGGTCCTTGTATTCGGCAGCGAAATTGACCGCCTCGAGCTCGATGCCGATGACGTCGGCTGCCGCGGCGGCGTCGATCAGGTCCTGGCGCGTCGAGCAATACTCGTCGCTATCGTCGTCCTCCCAGTTCTTCATGAAGAGGCCGACGACCTCGAACCCCTGGCGCTTGAGCAGCAGCGCCGCGACCGACGAGTCGACGCCGCCCGACATACCGACCACGACTTTCATGCAAACCGGGCGGAGAAGATGTCCAGCGGGTAGCGCCGCCCGGCCAAGTAATCCGCGACGCATGTCGCGACGAGGGGCGAGCGGTGGTCGGCACGGCGCGCCTCAAGCTCGGCCGGCGTCAGCCAGTGGAGGCGCACGATCTCCTTGTCGAGCGGCTGCGCCACGGGCTCCGCGACGTCGCCCGCGAAGCAAAAGCGCAGAAAGGTGACGTCCCTTTTCGCGTAGTGCCAGCGATAGATTCCGACCAGCGCCCGCGGCTCGAAGGGATGCGCCGTCTCCTCCAGCACTTCGCGGCGGCAAGCGGCGGCCAGCGATTCGCCCGGGTCGAGATGACCGGCTGGCTGGTTGAGCACCAACCGCTCGTCGATCCGCTCCTCGACCAAAAGGAACCGGCCGCCGCGCTCGATGACGGCAGCGACCGTGACACTCGGACGCCAGGTCATGCGACCTTTCGCGTGTTCCTGCGGATGAAGTCCGCCATGCGCTGCACGCCCGCCTCGATCGCCTGCTTGGAGGCGGCGTAGGAGAAACGCACGTGCTGTCCCTCGCCCGGCACGCGACTACCGAAGTGGATGTCGGCGAGCACCGCGACGCCGGCCTCGGCGAGCAGGCGCTTGCGGAACTCCTCGGAGTCGGCGGCGCCGATCAGGCGGCAGGCCTCGGTGACATTCGGCCATACATAGAAGGCGCCGCCCGGGACCTGCGATTTCACGCCCGGAACCTGGTTCAGGAGGTCGACGATGAAGTCGCGGCGCTCGAGGAAGCTCTCGCGCATGCGCGCCGCGGCATCCTGCGGCCCGTTGATCGCCTCCACCGCCGCCCACTGGCTGATCTGCGAAGCGCACGACTCGGTGTTGGTGATCCAGCGCGTGAAGACCGGCGCGAGCACCGGGTTGGATGTAAAGCCGATGCGCCAGCCGGTCATCGCCCAGGTCTTTGAGGCACCGTCGGAAATGATGGTGCGCTCGTACATGCCGGGTACCTGCGCGATGGAGAAGAATTCGCCGACGTAGGCCAGGCGCGAGTAGATCTCGTCGGCATACACCCAGACCTGCGGATGCTTCTTCAGCACCGTGGCAATGCGCTCGAGCTCCTCCCGGGTCAGGCAGCCGCCGGTCGGGTTGTGCGGATAGTTGAGGATGAGAAGCTTCGTGCGCGCATTCAACAGCCGCGCCAACTCATCCGGATCCAACGAGAACCCGCGCTTCTCGTGCAGGTGGATCGGCACCGGCTTCGCCCCGTTCGCAAGGATCTGCGACTCGTAGATCGGAAAGCCGGGGTTCGGATAGATCACCTCGTCGCCGGCGCCGTAGTCGGTGGTCGAGAGAATGGCGTAGGCGATGAAGGGCTTCGCGCCGGCGCCGATCACCACGTCCTCGGGGCGGATCGGCAGCCCGCCGCGCATCTGGGCGAGGTATTTCGCCGCGGCGGCGCGCAGCTCGTCGATGCCGGCCGAAGGCGTATAGCCATGCTTGCCCGCGCGGATGGCGCGGATGGCGGCCTCCTGCACGTTCTCCGGCGCCGGGAAGTCCGGCTGGCCGATGCAGAAGCTAATGATGTCCTTGCCGGTGCGCGCGAGCGCATTGACTTCGGCAAGCACGACGAAGGCATTCTCGGTGCCGAGGGCGGCGGCGCGGCGGCTGATATCCGGCATGGGGATCGGCAGGCTGATTGGTGAGGAAGGCTCCGATTTTATCGGAGTACCATCGCGGCCGATGCTGATCAACTGCGTCGCCTATGAAGAGGGCCGCAAGCTCGCGGATATCGAGAAGCGCGATATCCGCAACTATCTGCAGCGGCCCGGCTGCTTCGTCTGGGTGGCGCTGCGCGATGCTACCGACGACGAGCTAGCCGAGATGCAGGACGAGTTCGACCTGCACCCGCTGGCGGTCGAGGATGCGCGCCATGGCCACCAGCGGCCGAAGATCGAGGAATATGGCGACCTGCTCTTCGTTGTCGTCAATACCGTCGAGGTGGTGGGCGACGAGCTCAAAGTCGGCGAAGTGGACATCTTCGTCGGCCGCAACTTCGTGCTGTCGGTGCGCCAGCACAGCGAGCAGGGCTTCCTCGGCGTGCGGGCCCGGGCCGAGCGCGAGCCGGAGCTCCTGCGCAATGGCGCCGGCTACGTGCTCTATGCGCTGTTGGACGCCGTGGTCGATCGCTACTTTCCCGTGCTGGATGCGGTCGAGACGGAGCTCGAGCAGATCGAGCAGCAGCTTTTCGCTGCCAAGGATCCGCGGGCGAACATCGAGTCGCTCTATTACGTGAAGCAGAAGCTCATTGAGCTCAAGCACGTAACCGGGCCGATGCTCGAGTACTCGGGCAAGCTCTTCGGCGGCCGGGTGCCGCAGGTGTGCAGCGGGCTCGGCGAATACTTCCGGGACGTCTACGACCACCTGGTGCGGCTCAACCAGTCGATCGACCAGGCGCGTGACACGGTCGCCACGAGCACATGCCGGAGCTCAAGTGGACCTACGGCTATCCGCTGGTCATGGGCATCATCGCGGCCATCGACAGTTTTTTGTTCTGGAAATTCCGGCGAGCGGGATGGCTCTGATCGAGATCAAGCCGCGGCGCTACTGGAGCACCGTGGAGCGTTCGGGCGAGATCGGTCTCGGGCGTCCCGGCGGCCTGGCCCGCGTCGCGCTCTCGGAGGCGGACCGGGAGATGCGCGACCAGTTCGTCGCCTGGTGCCGCGAGGCGGGATGCAGCGTCAGCGTCGACGGCGTGGGCAACATCTTTGCGCGGCGCAAGGGCCGCGACGATTCGCTGCCTCCAGTGGTGGTGGGCAGCCATCTCGACACACAGGTAAACGGCGGCCGCTACGACGGCATCGTCGGCGTGCTCGCCGGCCTAGAGATCGTCCGCTCGCTCAATGATGGCGGCATCGAGACGAAAAGGCCGATCGAGGTGGTCGACTGGACGAACGAGGAAGGCGCGCGCTTTTCGCCGCCGATGATTGCCGCGGGCGCGTTCGCCGGCGTGTATGCACCCGACTGGGTGCTCGATCGCCAGGACGACGACGGCAAGCGCTTCGGCGACGAGTTGAGCCGCATCGGCTATGCCGGCCGCGAGCCCGTCGGCGGCCGCCCGCTCGACTCCTACTTCGAGCTGCACATCGAGCAGGGACCGCTCCTCGACGCCAAGGGCATCGATGTCGGCGTCGTGACGCACGGCTATACCGCGCACGGCTTCATCGTCGAAGTGAAAGGCGAGACCGCGCATACCGGCCCCTGGCCGATGGACAAGCGCAGGAACGCGCTCGTCGGCGCCGCGATGCTGGCGGTCGCGGCGCACGACATCGGCTGGAGATATCACGCGACGCAGGGCAAAGGCACAGCGGCGCGGATCGTCGCGTGGCCGAACAAGCCCGGCATCCTCTCGGACTGGGCACAGTTCACCGGCGACCTGCGCCACGAGGACCCGGCAGCGGCGAACCGGATGCTGGCAGAGTTCCGCGAGGCGATGGCCGACTGCGCGCGCCGGGCCAATGTCGACAT
>JAEKLK010000363.1 GCA_019509895.1 Betaproteobacteria bacterium
CGCTCCAGGCACTGCTCAAGGAGCTTGGCAGGGACGTCCAGATCCGCTTCGCTTGACCCGTTGCGCCTCGTTCCGGAATCCACCCTGCTTGCGCCCGCAACTTAGTGGTGCATCCGGGAAATCGGTTGGAGTTTTGCGCTCTGGCGGCTATCGAGCGCTTAAGCCGACCTGAGACGGAGCCCGGCCGTGACCCTTCGTGTGCGCGCCCTGAGCGATGAGGAGCGGGAGGAACTGGGACGGATGGCGCGCTCGCGCAGCTTGGGCGCGGGCCTCGTGCGCCGGGCCCAGATCGTGATGCAGGCGCTGGAAGGCCTGAAGGCGCCTGAGATCAGCGCCCGCACGGACCTGTGCGGGGCCACGGTGCGCCACTGGCTCAAACGCTTCAACGCGCGCGGGCTCAAGGGACTGGGGGAGGATGTGCGGACCGGGCGGCCACCGACCTGCAGCGCTGAGGAGAAGAGTGCGGTCATCACCACGGCGCTGACCCGTCCTGGTGACCTGGGGCTGCCGTTCGCCTCCTGGACGCTGGACCGGCTGGTCGCCCACCTGGCCGGGCGGGGCATCGCCATGCGGCGCAGTCGGATCAGTGAGATCTTCATCCGAGAAGGTCTCAAGTGGCGGCGCGAGGAAACCTGGTTCGGCGAGCGGGTCGATCCGGACTTCGCGCGCAAAAGGGGGCGATCGAGCAGCTCTACAACGCAGCACCGGCCGGCAGCGTCGTAGTCTGCCTGGACGAGATGGGGCCGCAGGCGGCCAAGAGCTATCCGGGCCAGCGGCTCGTCAAGCCAGCCGGGCCCGAGGCGGAGCGCGCCAGGCAGGAGATCGACTACGGCCGGCGTGGCGTCGCCGGCTACGTGTTCGGCGCCTTCCAGCCCGCGACCGGTGCCGCCCTCACCCTGACCTACGAGCGCCGCACCACCGTCAACTGGGTCGACTTCCTGGGCAAGGTCGAAGCCTGGATCGATCCCGCGGTCGAGCGGGTCTACGCCGTGCTCGACAACCTCAACATCCACAGCGCCCCCGACGTGCTGTTGTTCAGCCTGCTGCATCCGCGCTGGGAGTTCGTGTTCCAGCCCAAGTACGCCGCCTACCTGAACCTGATCGAGCCGTGGTGGAAGGTGCTGCGCTCCCTGGCCCTGAAGGGACGCCGTTTCGAGGCCTGGGCCGAGATCGAGCAGGCCGTCGAACGGGCCACCGCGTACTGGAACGATCACAAGCATCCCTTCGTCTGGGGCCGTCGACGGCGTCACAGGCCGCGCCAATGCCTTGGCGTCGCCACCGTGCCAAAAGCAACAGCTATTTAGCGCATGCACCACTCACGGCCGATTTCGACAGGCCCATCTGCTCCGCGGCGGCCGAGAAGCTGCCGAGCTCGGCCACCTTGAGGAACGCCGCCATGCTCTGCAGCCGGTCCATGCCTCCCGCCCCGCTTTCCGCTCCGACAGGCGGCACTTAGATTGTGGGCGGAGGCCCGGGTCAACCGCCCGAGCGCCGGCCGGCAGCCGGG
>JAEKLK010000120.1 GCA_019509895.1 Betaproteobacteria bacterium
TGCGGTTCCAGCCCTGAGGAGAGCTTTCGTACCAGTAACGGGCGATCTCGCTCTGCTCGTCAGTACGTTGCGACGACGTCTTGCCGCCGAGTGCACGCGCCTCCTCGAGGTCGCTGAGCGCCTGCACGCTCTTCACCGCCGGCGGCCGCCCAGGGCGAAATTGCGCTGCCCGGACGAGAACGAAAGGCCGAATGGCGCCCCACTGCGCGGCGAAGGCCGGCGAGAAATCGGGCGGCGTCGGACGATATTCGCCCGCCTCCTTGCCTGGGACGTAGGCCACCGCGCGGCTCGCACCGTCGTCGGCGCGTGCGGCTAGCACAGCGCCCGCTGCTTCGCGTCCCACCCGCAGGCCCGCGAACGCGGCGTTCCGGTCTTCGATCTGCTCGAGCACGTCGGCGAGCGCGGCGTCGAATTCCGGCTTGCGGGCCGAAATCAGCTTCGAGAGCGACGCGTGCGCAGCGGCTGCGATCGTCGCTTCAACGGAAGCGCCGGACGGTGCAGCGGGGTGCGCGCGGTAAGGCTCGTATTCGCTTCGAACGCCGTTCAAGGCGTCGTGGATCGACGCATGGACGATGGCGAAGATGCGCGACTCGCTCAGCGGGTCGAGCTCCTCCGCGGCGGCCGCGTCGGTCGCGATGCGGTTCCAGCGCTCGACCTCGCCCGCGCGCGCTTGCGCCGCCGCGAGAAAGAGCGACAAGCAAAACGCTACGGCTGCTCGGTATTTCATTGTCGGCTCCCAGTGGATTTGGAGCAGGCAGGGTAGCCGCCGAGCGTTTCCGCCCGTTTTCAGAGCTGCAACGCTTGGTTTCCGTCGAGCGCTATCTTGGTAACTCGGAGAAGCCCATCAGGAACTCGTCGACCGCGCGGGCGCACTGCCGGCCCTCGCGGATCGCCCAGACGACGAGCGACTGGCCGCGGCGCATGTCCCCGGCGGCGAAGACCTTCGCTACCGAGGTGGCGTAGGCCTTCGGCCCGTCGGTCGCGGCGCGCGCGTTGCCGCGCGCATCCTGATGCACGCCAAGCTCTTCCAGGAGCGATTGCAGCGGCGAGACGAAACCCATGGCGAGGAGCACGAGGTCCGCCGGCAGGTCGAACTCGGTCCCGGGCATCTCGTGGGGCTTGCCGTCCTTCCATTCCAGACGCACGGCGCGCAGCGCCTTGACGCGGCCGCCTTCGCCGATGAACGCCTTGGTGGCGACCGACCAGTCGCGCTGCACGCCTTCTTCATGCGATGAAGAGGTGCGCAGCCGGGTCGGCCAGTAAGGCCATACCGGATTGCGCTCGACATCGGGCGGCATCGGCAGGAGCTCGAACTGCGTCACCGATTTCGCACCATGGCGGTTCGATGTGCCGACGCAGTCGGAGCCGGTGTCGCCGCCGCCGATGATGATGACGTGCTTGTCGCTCGCCCAGAGGTCGGGCACGTGCGTGTCGCCCGCGACGCGCTTATTCTGCAGCGGCAGGAAATCCATCGCGAAATGCACACCGGAGAGCTCGCGGCCGGGAACCGGCAGGTCGCGCGGCTGCTCGGCGCCTTCGGCGCGCAGCTGGTCGAGGCGCCGGTCGATCACGCCCTTGTCGAGCTTGAAGTCGGGGATGCCGTAGCGGAGCAAGCCGCCGATGCGGTCGCTCTTCTCGAACACCGTCACCTCGTGCCCGGCGCGCGCAAGCTGCTGCGCGCACGCAAGACCGGCAGGCCCCGAGCCGACCACGGCGACGCGACGGCCGGTGGCGTGCGCCGCGCGCTGCGGCCGCACCCAGCCTTCTTCCCAGGCCTTGTCGGCGATCGCGTGCTCGATGGACTTGATGCCGACGGCGTCGTCGTTGATGCGCAGCACGCACGCCTCTTCGCACGGCGCCGGGCAGATGCGGCCGGTGAACTCGGGAAAGTTGTTGGTCGAATGCAGAACTTCGATCGCGCCCTTCCAGTCCTGCCGGTAAACGAGATCGTTCCAATCCGGAATGATGTTATTGACCGGGCAGCCGCTCTGGCAGAACGGGATGCCGCAGTCCATGCAGCGCGCGCCCTGCACCCCGGCGGCATCGTCCGCGAGTCGCAGATAGAACTCGCGGTAGTGTTTCTTGCGCGCTTCGGCAGCTTCGTGCGGCTCCTCGAGCCGCTCGTGCTCGAGGAACCCGGTGAGCTTGCCCATTACGCGGCCGCCTTGCTGCGATGGGCGGCGAGCTCGCCAAGCGCCCGGCGATACTCCTTCGGAAAGACCTTGACGAAGCGCGCCCGGTACTGCGCCCAGTTGGCGAGGATCTCGGCCGCCCGTTTCGAGCCGGTGTACCTGGCGTGCTGCTCGACCAGGCGTCGCAAAGCCGCCTCGTCCGACTGACCGCCGTGCCAGAGCTCGCGCGCGAGCTTTGCCTGCTGCTCCGATTCGGGCAGCAGCGGCTCG
Source organism: Betaproteobacteria bacterium (assembly GCA_019509895.1). Taxonomy (GTDB): domain Bacteria; phylum Pseudomonadota; class Gammaproteobacteria; order Burkholderiales; family SG8-39; genus SCGC-AG-212-J23. The sequence goes on from JAEKLK010000120.1 coordinate 2,403, forward strand.
AGCTCGACCATGGCCATATTGCAGCGCTTGGCAAACTCCCCCTCGACGTCCAGCACGTAGGCGATGCCGCCCGACATGCCGGCGGCGAAGTTGCGTCCCGTCCGGCCGAGCACGACGACCGTGCCGCCGGTCATGTACTCGCAAGCGTGGTCGCCGACGCCTTCAACGACGGCCAGCGCGCCCGAATTGCGCACGGCGAACCGCTCGCCGGCGACGCCGCGGAAATAGGCTTCGCCCGCGATCGCGCCGTAGAGAACGACGTTGCCGGTGATGATGTTCTCCGCCGGATCGCCGCGGAACTTGGGCGAGGGCTGCACCGAAATGCGGCCGCCCGACAGGCCCTTGCCGCAGTAGTCGTTGGTGTCGCCGACAAGATCGAGCGTCACGCCGTGCGCGAGGAAGGCGCCGAAGCTTTGGCCGGCCGAGCCGGCGAACCGCACGTGGACCGTATCGTCCGGCAAACCCTCGTGCCCGTAACGCTTGGCGATGTGCCACGAGAGCATCGTCCCGACCGTGCGGTTGATGTTGCGGATCGGCATCTCGATCGTGACCTTGTCGCGCCGCTCGAGCGCCGCCTGCGCCAGCTCGATGATGCGATTGTCGAGTGCCTTCTCCAGGCCATGCGCTTGGCTCTCGCGGCGGTAGCACGCGACGTCCTGCGGCATTTTCGGCATGGCGAAGATGCGCGAGAAATCGAGACCCCGCGCTTTCCAGTGCTCGATGCCCTTGCGCGTATCGAGTAGCTCGGCACGGCCGATGAGCTCGTCAACTTTGCGAACGCCGAGCTGCGACATCAGCTCGCGCACTTCCTCGGCGACGAAGAAAAAGTAGTTCACGACGTGCTCGGGCTTGCCCTCGAACTTGCGCCGCAGCACCGGATCCTGGGTTGCCACCCCCACCGGGCAGGTGTTGAGGTGGCACTTGCGCATCATGATGCAGCCCTCGACTACCAGCGGCGCGGTGGCGAAGCCGAACTCGTCGGCGCCGAGGATCGCGCCGATCACCACGTCGCGGCCGGTCTTCATCTGCCCGTCAACCTGCACGGCGATGCGGCCGCGCAGGCGGTTCAGCACCAGCGTTTGCTGCGTCTCGGCGAGACCGAGCTCCCACGGGGTGCCCGCGTGCTTGATCGACGACCAGGGCGAGGCGCCCGTGCCGCCGTCGTGACCGGCAATGGTCACGTGGTCCGCCTTGCCCTTGGCGACACCGGCGGCGATCGTGCCGACGCCGACCTCGGAGACCAGCTTGACCGAGATCGCGGCCTGCGGATTTGAATTCTTGAGGTCGTGGATCAGCTGCGCCAGATCCTCGATCGAATAGATGTCATGGTGCGGCGGCGGCGAGATCAGCTCGACGCCGGGCGTCGCGTAGCGCAGCTCGGCGATGTACTCCGAAACCTTGCGTCCCGGAAGCTGGCCGCCTTCACCGGGCTTGGCGCCCTGCGCGATCTTGATCTGCAGCATTTCCGCGCTGGCGAGGTATTCCGCCGTGACGCCGAAGCGGCCGGAGGCGACCTGCTTGATCTTCGACTTGAGCGAGTCCCCCTCGACCAATGGGATGTCGACCTCGACGCGGCCCTTGCCAAGGCGCGACTGCAGCGACTCGCCCGCCTTGACGAGCGCGTAGCGGCGGCGGTCCTCGCCGCCTTCGCCGGTATTCGATTTGCCGCCGATCCGGTTCATGGCGACGGCGAGCGTGGCATGCGCCTCGGTCGAGATCGAGCCGAGCGACATGGCGCCCGTGGAGAAGCGCTTGACGATCTCGGCGGCGGGCTCGACCTCCTCGATCGGCACCGGCCTCGCCGGGAATCGGAATTCGAACAGGCCGCGGAAGGTCATGTGGCGCCGCGACTGGTCGTTGATGAGCGCGGCGTACTCCTTGTAGGTGGCGGAGGAGTTCGCGCGCGCCGCATGCTGCAGCTTGGCGATCGAGTCGGGCGTCCAGGCATGGTCTTCGCCCCGCACGCGCCACGCGTATTCGCCGCCGCTGTCGAGCATCGTCGCGAGCACCGGATCGCGCTCGTCGAACGCCGCGCGGTGCACGCGGATCGCTTCGTCGGCCACCTGGAAGAGATCGATGCCCTCGATGTTCGACGCGGTGCCGGTGAAATACTTCTCCACCATCGAGCGCGCGAGGCCGACCGCCTCGAACTGCTGCGAGCCGGTGTAGGACATGTAGGTCGAGATGCCCATTTTGGACATCACTTTCTTCAGTCCCTTGCCGATCGCCTTGACGTAGTTCTTGATCGCCTTCGAGGCGTTGCCCGGGTTGAGGGCGATGACCGTTTCGAGCGCGAGATACGGATGCACCGCCTCGGCGCCGTAACCGCCGAGGAGCGCGAAGTGGTGCACCTCGCGTGCGCTGCCGGACTCCACCACCAGGCCGGTCGAGGTGCGCAGGCCCTTGCCCACCAGGTGCTGATGGATGGCCGAGAGCGCCAGCAGCGCCGGGATGGCGACGCGCTCGCGCTCGAGCAGGCGGTCGGAGATGACGATGATCGAGTAGCCCGAGCGCACCGCGTCCTCGGCCTGCGCGGCGAGCGAGGCGAGGCGTGCTTCCACCGCGTCCTTGCCCCAGGCGAGGGGATAGGTGATGTCGAGCTCGCAGGACTTGAACTTGCCGCCGGTGTAGCGCTCGATGTGCCGGATCTTCTCCATCTCGTAGAAGTCGAGCACCGGCTGGGAGACTTCCAGGCGCAGCGGCGGATTGAGCTCGTCGATGCCGAGCAGGTTCGGCTTCGGGCCGATGAACGAGACGAGCGACATGACCAGCTCCTCGCGGATCGGGTCGATCGCCGGATTGGTCACCTGCGCGAACAGTTGCTTGAAGTACTGGTAGAGGGTCTTGTTCTTGTTCGACAGCACCGCGAGCGGCGAATCGTTGCCCATCGAGCCGACGGGCTCCTCGCCCGCGGCGCTCATCGGCTGCACGATGAACTTCAGGTCTTCCTGGGTGTAGCCGAACGATTGCTGCCGGTCGAGGAGTGCCACCTTGGACTTGAAGGGTTGCGTCTTCTCGCTCTCGACCTCGTCGAGCTTGACGCGGATGCGCTCGATCCACTCGGCGTAGGGCTTGGCGCTCGCGAGCGAGTCCTTGAGCTCCTTGTCGTCGATGATGCGGCCCTTCTCGAGATCGACCAGGAACATCTTGCCGGGCTGCAGCCGCCACTTCTTGACGATGCGCTCCTCGGGGACCGGCAGACAGCCACACTCCGAGCCCATGATGACGAGGTCATCGTCGGTGACGATGTAGCGCGAAGGCCGCAGGCCGTTGCGGTCGAGCGTCGCGCCGATGAGGCGGCCGTCGGTGAACGCGATCGATGCCGGCCCGTCCCACGGCTCCATCATCGCCGCGTGGTACTCGTAGAACGCACGCCGGGCCGGATCCATGAGCGTGTGGTTCTCCCACGCTTCCGGGATCATCATCATCATGGCGTGCGCTACGGAATAGCCGCCCATTACGAGCAGCTCGAGCGCATTGTCGAAGGACGCCGAGTCCGACTGTCCGTCGTAGATGAGCGGCCAGATCTTCTCGAG
>JAEKLK010000121.1 GCA_019509895.1 Betaproteobacteria bacterium
GCAAAGCTGATCTGACATTGGTTGCGCTGGTGCTCGCGCTCGCGCCGCTGCCGGCCGGCGCACAGGACTATCCCTCCAAGCCGATCCGCTACATCGTCGCAACCGCGCCCGGTGGACTGATGGATCTGGCGGCGCGGCTCCTTGCCGACTATATGGAGAAGCGCTATGGCCATCGGCTGGTCGTCGAGAACCGCGGTGGCGGCGGCGGCGTGCTGGCCGGTGACGCCGTAGCGAAGGCTGCGCCCGACGGCTACACGCTGGCGCAGATCCAGGTCGGCAACGTCGCGATCAATCCGTTCACGGTGAAGGACATGCCATTCGATCCGCTGCGCGATTTCGCCGCGGTGTCGACGCTCACCAGCTCGCCGGTCGTCGTCACGGTCGACGCAAGGCTCGGCGTGAGCACGCTGCAGGAATTCATCGCACTCGCGCGGCGCGAGCCGGGCAAGCTGAACTACGGCTCCGCCGGACCGGGGACGATCCCGCATCTCTCCGGCGAGCTCTTCTGCGAGGCCGGCAGCCGCGCCGGCTCGCCGCAGCGCCGGACGTCCCGACCTCCGCCGAAGCAGGCCTGCCGGCGTTCGAGGTGAACACCTGGTTCGGGGTCGTCGCGCCGCGCGGCACGCCGCAGCCGATGATCGCGCTCCTCAACCGCGAGATCCACGCCGCGCTCGACGATGCGACGGTGCGCGAGCGCCTGCAGGAAGGCGGCCTCGAGCCGCTGAAGGAAACGCCGGCGCAGTTCACCGAGCGCATGAAGCGCGATCACGAGCGCTATCGGGACATCGTAAAGGCGGCCGGGCTCAAGCCCGAGTAATACAATGCGCGCGAGAGGTGGACCATGGATTTCGTGAGCTTCGAAGCCGCGCCGCTGCACACCCGCGGCACCAATCATCGGCAAGGCAGCTTCCGCTACAAGGATCTCGGACAGGGCACGCCCGGCCAGCTCGGCAACTTCTACCTGCGCATCGTCTGGACCGAAGGCGACTTCTTCTCGCCGCGCCACATGCACAACTTCGACCAGGTGCGCGTGCAGCTGAAGGGCCGCTTCAGCTTCGACAAGGACGGCACGATGCATCCCGGCGCCATCGGCTATTTCCCCGAGGGCACCGCCTACGGCCCGCAGACCTCGGCCGAGGACACGATCCAGCTTGCCATGCAGATCGGCGGCCCCAGCCGCAGCGGCTACATCTCCGAGGATGAACGCCAGACGGCGGTGGAAGCACTCTCCAAGCGCGGGCGCTTCGAGGGCGGCAAGTTCTTCGCCAATGACGACAAGAGCGGCGCCGGACAGGACGGCTTCGAGGCGGTGTGGGAGTACGCCAATGGCCGGCGCATCAAGTATCCGAAGAAGCGCCTGGAGAAGCCGCTGCTCGTCAATCCCGAGGCATTCGAATGGCTCGACGTTGGCGGCTCGCCCGGCGTGCGCGCGAAGCGGCTCTGGGATTTCGGCGCGAGCTCGCTCTCCTGCTCCCTGTACCACATTGGCGCGGGCAGCTCGGTCTCATTGACCGGCCCGCTGACCGCTTTCGTGCTCTCCGGCGCCGGCGCGGTTGCCGAGCACCGCTACGTGCAATACGATGCGCTGCATCTCCCCGCCGGCGAGCCCGGCCGCATTGAAGCGCGTAACGAGAGCGAGCTTCTCGTCATGCCGCATCCCGTCTTCACGCAACCTGCGGCGCGCAGCACTGCCGCTCGCGAACTGGAGCACTCATGAACGTCGCGCACGACGAATCGACGCCCTGGGGGCCGGCGCGCAACGTGCGCGGCGGCCGCATTGTCTTCAAGGAGCTCCTGCGAGGAGCGGAAAAGACGCCGGTCAACTTCTCGCTGGTACTCGCCGACACCGACGTCACCTTCAAGTCACCGCGGCACCGTCACAACTTCGACCAGATCCGCATCACGCTCGAGGGCTCGACCAACTTCGGCCCGCGCCACAACATCGAGGTGGGCGACGTCGCCTACTTCCCCGAGGGCACGGCCTACGGCCCGCAGAACCAGGAGCTCGTCGGCAAGACGAGCCTCGCGATGGTGATCCAGTTCGGCGGCGCCTCGGGCAACGGCTACATGAGCCAGCGCGAGCTTTTCGAAGGCCAGGAGCGCCTGCGCGTCTTCGGCGACTTCGAAGGCGGCGTCTTCCGGCGCAAGGCGGCGGCACCCGACGGGCGCATGAACCAGGACGCGTACGAGGCGATCTGGGAATACCAGAACGGCCGGCCGGTCGAGTATCCGCACCCGCGCATGACCGAGCCGGTGCACTTCCGCGCCGCCCACCTGCCGTGGGTCGAGATCGACGGCCCTGGCGTGTACTGGAAGGAGCTCGGCAGCTTCAGCGAGCGCAACATCCGCCTCGCCTGCCTGAAGCTCGACCCGGATGCGGTGTACGCGCCGCAGCGTGAGCCGCAGGAGCAGATCCTCTTCATCACCGAGGGCTCCGGCCGCTTTGGCTCCGGCGATACGTGGTCCAAGCGCAGCGCCATTCACATCGCCGCCAATGAGGCGCCGACCATGACGGTGACGACGGCGACCGAGGCGCTGGTTCTCTTCCTGCCGCGCTTCTGATTCGATGCGCATTGCCGCAGTCCTGGCGCTGGTCCTCGCCACCGCGGCGCAGGCGCAGTCCTATCCGAATAAGCCGATCCGGCTGCTAATCGCCTCCTCCCCCGGCGGCGGCACCGACGGCATCGGGCGGGTGATTGCGGAAGCGCTCTCAGGCGCGTTCAAGCAGCCGGTGGTGGCGGAGAACCGCGGCGGCGCCTCCGGCGTGATCGCCTCCGAGCAGATCGTGAAGAGCGCGCCCGACGGCTACACGATCATGATCACGCAGAACGGGCACGTCACGAACCCGGCGATCTTCAAGAATTTGCCGTACGACACCTTCAAGGACTTCACGCCGATCGCGCCACTCGCGCGCTCGCCGCTGGTGTTCATCGCCACCACCGGCACGGGCGTGAAGACGCTGAAGGACTGGCTCGAGCTGGCAAAGCGCGAGCCGCGCGCGATGACTTTTGCGGCGGCGGAATCGTCTACGCGCCTCGCGATCGAGCAGCTCGCACAAACCACCGGCATCGCCATCACGTCGCTTCCCTATAAAGGCACCGGGCCAGCAGTCGCCGACGTTGCCGGCGGGCACGTCAACTTCGCCGTCACCACCATCGCCTCGGTACTGCCGTTCAAGGGCGGCGGCAAGGTGAACATCGTCGCGGTGATGGCGCCCGAGCGCACTTCGTTCCTGCCAGATGTGCGGACGATCAGCGAGCAGGGACTCTCGCGCATCGACGTGCGCGGCTGGTGGGGGATCTTCGGGCCGGCGAACATGCCGGGCGCGCTGGTCGAGCAGCTGAACGACGCGATCCGCACCGTGCTGAAGACACCGTCGGTGCGCCAGAAGATCGAGAACTTCTCTGCCGAGGTGTGGCTCGGCTCGCCCCAGGAGCTGGATACGTTCATCCGGTCCGAAGTGCCGGCGATCCAGGCGTTGGCCAAGAAGGCGGGCATCGAGCCCGAATAGACCATGCGCGACTACTGGCTTTCGAAGCTCTTTTTCGACCTGCAGCAGCCGGCGCTCGCCGCCGAGTTCCGCCAGAACCAAGCCGGCGTGCTGGCGCGCTATCCGCTCGATGAGCGCGTGAAGCAGGCGATCGCCGAGCAGGACGTGCCGTTTCTCGCGGCGCGCACCAATGCCTATCTCCTGCGCTACTACTTTTTCGCGACAGGCATGAAGGACGACGAGTTCATCCGGCGACTGCGGCATGGCTAGCTTCGCCGGCGCGTACGCCGCGAGTCACGGGCCGCTGCTCATCCGCGAATGGCAGGCGGTGCCGGCGGCGGAACGTTCGCGGCTGGAAAACGCCTTCGCCGAGCTCGGACGCCGGCTGCGCGCCGCCACTCCCGATGTGCTGATCGTCGTCTCCCCGGACCACTGGTCGAATTTCTTTCTCGACAACTATCCGGCGATCTGCCTCGGCGTCGGCGCGGCGCACGAAGGACCGCCCGAGCCGTGGATGAAAGCGTTCGCGCACCGCGACATCCCGGGTCATCCGGAGCTGGCGATGCACATCGCCGGGACGGCGCTCGCGCAAGGCTTCGAGCCGTCGCTGTCGTATCGCATGAAGCTCGACCACGGCGCCTGCATTCCGCTGTCGCGCATGGGACTCGAGCGCCTGCCGAAAATCGTGCCGCTGCTCGTCAACAGCATCGAGCCGCCGATGCCGTCGCTCGCGCGCTGCTACGAGTGGGGCACGCTGCTCCGCCGCGCGATCGAGAGCTATCGCGAGCCGCTGCGAGTCGCGGTCATCGGCACTGGCGGCCTCTCGCATTCGATCGGCGAGCCGACCATGGGCGCGATCTACGAGGAATTCGACCGCGAGACGATCCGTCTCTTCGGCAGCGGCAAGGACGCTCTCATCGACTACCTGCAGAAGGAGCTGCCCTCACGCGGCAACGGCTCCGAGGAAGTGCGCAACTGGCTGGTCGCGCACGGCGCAGCGGGCGGGCGAGGGTTCGAGCTGGTCGACTACCTGCCGGTGCCCACCGTGATCGTCGGCTGCGGCTTCGCCGCCTGGCGGCCGCAGGACTCCAGCCGCCCCTGAGCCGCCGCTACAGCACGGCGGCGATCATGGCGGCGCTCGCTGGGCTCGCGTGGCTGATGCTCTCGGAATCAGTCCTGCGTCCGCGGTACGAGGTGCTTTACCACCTGTCGCCGATCGTCTCGCAATGCATCGGCGAACGCTGTGTCGCCCTTTACCGCTTATTGGTGGCGAACAGCGGGCGCGAGGCGCAGGAGCGCGTCGACGTGCGCTGGCCCGCGCAATTCGCCGGCTGGCAGATCGACTGGAGCTCGAGCGACCTCCAAGGCGGCCATGAGATTCGCAATCTCGCGCCAAACACGCTGGTCGAGCTAAGTGTTCGCTGCCTCGACTGCACGCGCGGCGAGTTGGAAGCGGCGCGCCAAGCGTCGGTGCGCATCGAAGCGCGCGGAAAAATCATGGAGCGCGAGCCGCGCGTCACGATGCTCGGCCGAGCGTCGACCAACATCGCCCGGGTGGTAGGCATCTTCTTCTAGACGCCTTAAATGGTGACAGTCACCATTTTTAATTGGTGACTGTCACCATTTTTGCTTCTACGGCATGCCCGACTGGATGCGTTCGAGCTCGCCGAGCGCCTCGTCCAGATCGGCATAGAGCTCGGCCGTCAGCGGCCGGAGGCACGCAGCGTGGCGCTGAAGGGACCGTCGAACGCGTG
>JAEKLK010000122.1 GCA_019509895.1 Betaproteobacteria bacterium
TGCCGGAAGTAGACGAGGTGATTACGGCGCCTTTTCGGCACGGCGCGCTGCACCTGGGCGAGCGATGGCGGCTCGGCCGCGCGTTGAAGGGTCGGCAGTATGCGCAGGCCATCGTGCTGCCGAATAGCTGGAAGGCCGCGCTGGTGCCGTTCTTCGCGCACATCCCGGTGCGCAGCGGCTATCTCGGCGAATCGCGCTATGGCCTTCTCAATCAGCTCCACAAGAACGGCAAGGACGCGATGCGCGAGCACTATGCGCGTCTCGCCGACGCGCCGGGCGCCACGGCGGCCTCTTTGCTGCCGCAAGCGCGGTTGCGCGTCGATGCGGCGGAGGTCGCGGCGACACGCGCGCGATTTGGGCTCGAGCAGCCTTACGTCGCGCTTTGCCCCGGCGCCGAGTACGGGCCGGCGAAGCGTTGGCCCTATTTCGCCGACCTCGCCGCGCGCCTGCAAAGGCCCGCCGTGCTGCTCGGCTCGGCCAACGACGCGGCCGCCGCCGCGGGTATCGGCGGTAAGAACCTGGTCGGACGCACGACGCTCGACGAGGCGATCGATCTCATCGCTGGCGCGGACCAGGTGGTGACGAACGACTCCGGGCTGATGCACGTCGCCGCGGCGCTCGGCCGCCCACTGGTGGCGCTGTTCGGCTCTTCGAGCCCGGAAAAGACGCCGCCGCGGCCCGGCCGCTCACGCGTATTGTGGCTCAAGCCCGAGTGCAGTCCGTGCTACGAGCGCGAGTGCCCGCTCGGACACTTCCGCTGCATGCGCGAAATCAGCGTCGACACGGTGCTCGCCGAGCTGGAGCGGCTGTGACTACGCGCATCTTCCCGACGGCGCAGGATGCCGAGAACGCCTTCTACGAGGCGCTCGAGCGCTGCGACCTCGACGGCATGATGGCGGTGTGGGCCGAGGACGAGGAGATCATCTGCATCCACCCGACCGGCTCGCGGCTCACCGGCCCCGAGCAGATCCGCGAGAGCTGGGCGCAGATCTTTTCCGGTGGGCCGCGCGCCCGCGTTCACATCACGAGCCAGGTGGCGATCAGCGGCATGATGCTCGCGGTGCACAGCGTGCACGAGAACTTCGTGCTGCCGCAACAGGCGCAGGGCGATGCGCGCCCCGTGCCGATCGTCGCCACCAACGTGTACCTGCGCACCGCCGCCGGCTGGCGCATGATCGTGCACCACACCTCCCCCGCGCCGGCGGAAAAGCCGCCCGCCGTCGCCGAGCCGCCGCCACCCAAGTTCCTGCATTGATCGGTCACCTGCAAACGATCGCCGCCGCGCTTAGGCCCCCGCCGCGCGTCACGCTCGCGCGCGAGCGCTGGGAGACGCCCGACGGCGATTTCATCGACGTGGACTTCGCCGGCGACGAGAGCCTGCCGCGCCGCGCCGTACTGTTGCACGGGCTCGAGGGATGCTCGGACAGCCACTATGCGCGCCTGATCGCGCGCGCATTTCCCGAGGCCGGCTGGCGCGTCGCCATCGCCCACTGGCGTGGCTGCTCGGGCGAGCCCAATCGCCAGCCGCGCGCCTACCACTCGGGTGACAGCGCCGAGGTCGACTGGATCCTGCGCCAGCTGACGCGAAATGCGGCGCGTCCGCTCGACGCGATCGGCGTTTCGCTCGGCGGCAACGCGCTCCTGAAATGGCTCGGCGAGCGCGGCGCCGCGGCCGCGGGCCTCGTGCGCCGCGCCGCGTCGATCTCGGCGCCGCTTGACCTGAGCGCCGCTGCGGGTGCGCTAGACCGCGGGCTGAACCGCCTGCTATACACCCGCATGTTCCTTGCAACGCTGAAACCGAAATCGCTCGCCAAGCTGGCGAACGCGCCGCGGCTCTTCGACGGCGAGCGGCTGCGCCGCGCGCGCACCTTCCGTGAGTTCGACGATGTCTTTACGGCGCCGCTGCACGGCTTCCGCGACGTGCACCATTACTGGACCTCGTCCTCGAGTGGACCCTGGCTCGCGCACATCCGGGTGCCGACGCTTTTGATCAACGCGCGCAACGACCCATTCCTGCCTGAGCCAGCGCTGCTCGCGGCGACTCGCAACGCCGCCGCGAGCGTGACGCTCGAGCTGCCCGGGCGTGGTGGCCACGTCGGCTTTCCAGCGGGCTGGCTCGTGCGCCGACTGCTGGAGTTCTTCCGCCCGTGAAACTGCCCGCCGAAATCTTTCGTACCTATGACATCCGCGGCGTCGTCGGCAAGAGCCTCACCGCGCCGATCGTGCGCGAGATCGGCCGGGCACTGGGCTCGCTCGGACGCGAATGGAACGCGCCGACCTTCGCCGTCTGCCGCGACGGGCGGCTCTCCGGCCCGGAGCTGCTCGCCGCACTGAGCGATGGCCTGGTCGCCGCCGGTGCGAACGTCATCGATGTCGGCATGGCGCCGACGCCGATCGCCTACTTCGCCGCCTACGAGCTGAAATGCGACAGCTGTGTCGCGGTGAGTGGCAGCCATAACCCACCCGACTACAACGGCCTGAAGATGGTGGTCGCCGGCACCACGCTCTACGGCGATGAAATACTGCGCCTTCGCACGCGTATCGAGGCAGGCGAGCTCAAGTCGGGCGCCGGCAAGAAGAGCCAGCGCAACGTGCTCGATGCCTACGTCGAGCGCATCGTGGGCGACGTCAAGCTGGCGCGGCCGATGCGCATCGCCATCGATTGCGGCAACGGCGTGGCCGGGATGCTGGCACCGCGGCTGTACCGGCGCCTGGGCTGCGAAGTGACCGAGCTTTACTGCGAAGTCGATGGCCGCTTCCCCAACCACCATCCCGACCCGGCGCAGCCGAAGAACCTTGCCGAGCTGATCGATACGGTGAAGAAGGGACCGGAGGAGCTCGGCCTCGCGTTCGACGGCGACGGCGACCGCCTCGGCGTCGTCACCAAGGACGGCGAGATCATCTTTGCCGACCGGCAGCTGATGCTCCTCGCCAAGGACGTGCTGTCGCGCAATCCCGGCGCCGAGATCATCTACGACGTGAAGAGCACGCGCCTGCTTGCGCCCTGGATCGAGCGCCATGGCGGCAAGCCGCTCATCTGGAAGACCGGCCACTCGCTCATCAAGGCGAAGCTGAAGGAGACCGGCGCGCTGCTCGCCGGCGAGATGTCCGGACATACCTTCTTCAAGGAGCGCTGGTACGGCTTCGACGATGCGCTCTACGGCGGCGCGCGCCTGCTCGAGGTGCTCTCGCGCGAGCGCGATGCGAGCGCCGTGCTGAAGAGCCTGCCGAACGCACCCTCGACCCCCGAGATCCACTGGCAGCTGGAAGAAGGCGAGCCGCATGCGCTCGTCGCGAAGCTGCAGGCGGCGAAGCCCTTCCCAGGCGCCGAGCGCGTGCTTACGATTGACGGCGTGCGAGTCGAATACAAGGACGGCTTCGGCCTTGCCCGTGCTTCGAACACCACGCCCGTGATCGTGATCCGCTTCGAAGCGGACAACGAGCCGGCGCTGGAACGCATCAAGCGCGATTTCCGCGCCGCCCTGCAGCCACTCAAGCCCGATGCGCCCCTTCCTTATTAGCCTGCTCCTCGCCCTGAGCTCCAGCGCCATGGCCGCCTGCCCCGTCCTTCTCGACCGCAAGATGCAGACGCTGGATGAGCGCGCGCAGTCGCTGTGCGACTACGCGGGCAAGGTGCTGCTGGTCGTCAACACGGCGAGCCAGTGCGGCTACACGCCGCAATACGAAGGACTGGAAGCGCTCTACCGCAAGTACCGCGAGCGCGGGCTGGTGGTGCTCGGCTTCCCGATGAACGACTTCGGCGGCCAGGAGCCCGGCTCGAACAAGGAGATCTCGCAGTTCTGCGTCAACGAGTACGCCATCGACTTCCCGATGTTCGCCAAGACCGACCTCAAGGCAAACCCGCTCTACGGCGAGCTGGCAAAAGCAACCGGCCAGGTGCCCCGCTGGAATTTCCACAAGTATCTCGTCGACCGGCGCGGCGAGCGTGTGCAGAGCTTCGGCACGCGCGTCGAGCCGAACGACGCGAAGCTCGTCACTGCCATTGAACGCCTACTGGAGGATGCGAAATGAGATTGTGGATCGCGGCAATCACGCTCGCGCTCGCGGCGAGCGGCGCGCTGGCGCAGGACAAGAAGGACAAGCAGCCCTCGGAAGCGCAAAAGAAGCAGCAGGAGCGCATGAAGCAATGCAACGAGCGCGCCGCCGACAAGAAAGGCGATGAGCGCCAGAAATTCATGAGCGCCTGCCTGAAGGGCGGCGGCAGCGCAGCTCAGCCGACCAAGGCGCAGAAGGCGCAGCAGGACCGCATGAAGGCCTGCAACAAGCAGGCGAGCGACAAGAAGCTCAAAGGCGAGGATCGCCAGAAATTCATGTCGGGCTGCCTCAAGACCTGAGGCGGCTTACCGGACGGCGGCGCGCCGGGCGTAGGCTTCCAGCGCGTCGACCGCCGTCTTGTCGCCGCGCCACACCGCCTCGAGCTCGTTCTCGAGGAACTCGCGCTCCGCCCGCGCCTCGGCGGCGCGCGTCGCGAGGTACGCAAAGAAGTTCGCCACGCCGACCGAGGAGC
>JAEKLK010000123.1 GCA_019509895.1 Betaproteobacteria bacterium
CTGCCCGATCGTCAACATCTCGCCCGACGTGCGCTACCCGGTGCTCGGCGCGACGCTGCAACGGCGAGCCGGTGTGGCGCGCCACGATGCGGTGGCTTGGGGCTACGCGCGCGCGGCGGACGCGCTCGGCGTCGACATCATCCAGGGCTGCCAGGTCACCGGCTTCGACATCAGCGGCAATCGCGTGCGGGGCGTGCGCACGAGCAAAGGCGCGATCGTCGCCGGCCGCGTCGCTATCGTCGCTGCCGGCCACAACTCGGTGCTCGCGGCGATGGCGGGCGTCCGCCTGCCGCTGCAGAGCCATCCGCTGCAGGCGCTCGTCTCCGAGCCGGTGAAGCCGGTGCACAACTGCGTCGTCATGTCGAACGCGGTGCACGTGTACGTCAGCCAGTCGGACAAGGGCGAGCTCGTCATGGGCGCCGGCATCGACGCCTACAACTCGTACGCGCAGCGCGGCTCCTTCCACGTCATCGAGCACCAGATGGCGGCGTGCCTCGAGCTTTTCCCGATCTTCAGCCGGCTGCGCATGATGCGCAGCTGGGGCGGCATCGTCGATGTCTGCCCCGACGCGTCGCCGATCATCGGCCCGCTGCCGGTCGAGGGCCTGTATATGAATGGCGGCTGGGGCACCGGCGGCTTCAAGGCGACGCCCGGCTCGGGCCACGTCTTCGCGTGGACGCTCGCCAAGGGCGAGCCGCATCCGCTCGCGCGGCCCTTCGGCCTCGAGCGCTTCACCAGCGGAGCCCTCATCGACGAGCATGGCGCGGCTGCCGTTGCGCACTGATCTTAGGGTGGCGTACTGATGCTTCTCATCCGCTGCCCCTGGTGCGGCGCGCGCGACGAGACCGAGTTCCGCTACGGCGGTGAAGCGCACATCGCGCGTCCGGCCGATCCGCAAACGCTCGACGACGCCGCCTGGGCCGATTACCTCTTCATGCGCAACAACCCGAAGGGCTGGTTCCGCGAGCGCTGGGTCCATGCCGCCGGCTGCCGTCGCTGGTTCAACGCCGAGCGCCACACCGTGACTCACGAGATCCGCCAGACCTATTCGGGGACGGAGCCCGAATTAGATCGGGCTCCGTCCCCGAACTCGCCGAACTTGAAATGAGCGCCTTTCGACTGCCCGAGGGCGGGCGCATCGATCGCGCGCGGCCGCTCGCCTTCACCTTCGACGGCCGGCGTCTTACCGGCTATGAGGGCGACACGCTCGCCTCGGCGCTGCTTGCGAACGACGTGCTGCTCGCCGGCCGCAGCTTCAAGTACCACCGGCCGCGTGGCGTGATGAGCGCCGGCGTCGAGGAGACCAACGCGCTCGTCGCCGTCGGCCAAGGCGGCCGGCTCGATACCAATACGCGCGCGACGACGCTCGAGCTGTACGACGGACTCGCGGCGCGCTCGCTTAATCGCTGGCCGTCGCTGGGCTTCGATCTCTCGGCGCTCAACAGCTGGCTCGCGCCGGTCCTGGTCGCGGGCTTCTACTACAAGACTTTCATGCGTCCGCGGTGGTTATGGCACTCGCTCTACGAGCCACTGATCCGCCGCATGGCGGGCATCAGCCGCGCGCCCACGGAGCCCGATCCGGATCGCTACGACAAGATGCACCTGCAATCGCCGGCCACGATCGCAGCGGAGCTGCGCCTGCCGAACGTCACCGTGCTCGCGCGCACCACCGTCTTCGGCTACTACGACGACAACTTCGTCTGCGCGGTCGAGAGCGATGCGCGCCGGCAGCGGCGCTTGTGGCACTTCCGCGCCAAAGAAGTGGTGCTCGCGACCGGCGCGCATGAGCGCCCGCTCGTTTTCCCCGGCAACGACACGCCTGGCGTGATGCTCGCAAGCGCTGTCGAGACCTATTTGCGCCGCTTCGCAGTCGCGCCCGGCAAGCTGGCGGTCGTGTTCACGAACAACGACAGCGGCCGGCAGCGCGCCGAGGTGTTCGGCGAGCATGGCATCGAGGTCGCCGCGGTGATCGACTCCCGCGAGGGCAGCGTCATCAGCGGCGTGCAGGGCGGCAAGCGGGTCACCGGCGTCGAGGTGGATGGCAAGCGCATCGCTTGCGATCTCGTCGCCATGGCGGGCGGCTACAGCCCCGTCGTGCACCTCTACAGCCAGGCGCAGGGGAAGCTGCGCTGGGATGCGGAGAAGCTCTGCTTCATCCCCGATGGTTCCCCTCAGAAGGTGCGCGTCGTCGGCAGGGCGGCAGGCGAATTTCCCGCGGACGGCATCGCGCCGATGTGGGAGGTCGAGGGGCCGAAGGCGTTCGTCGATTTCCAGAGCGATGTCACGTCGCGCGACGTGTATCTCGCGGCTCGGGAAGGCTTCGCCTCGGTCGAGCACTTCAAGCGCTACACCACGACCGGCATGTCGTCGGACCAGGGTAAGACGTCCAACGTCAATGCGCTCGCCATCCTTGCCGGCGCCACCGACCGCGAGATCGCCGACGTCGGCACCACGACCTTCCGGCCGCCGTACACCCCGGTCGCCTTCGGCGTGCTGGCGGGCCGCGATGTCGACTACTTTCTCGAGCCGATACGCGTCACGCCGATGCACGACTGGCACGCCGACCACGGCGCGACCTTCGAGAACGTCGGCCAGTGGAAGCGCCCTTGGTATTACGGCCGCGATATGCACGAGGCGGTGCAGCGCGAAGCGCGCGCCGCTCGCGCGGCAATCGGCGTGCTGGATGCGAGCACCCTTGGCAAGATCGATATCCAGGGACGCGACGCCGGTGTGTTCCTCGATCGCATCTACACCGGCCGCTTCAGCAACCTGGCCATCGGCCGCGCGCGCTATGGACTCATGTGCCGCGAGGACGGCATGGTGTTCGACGACGGCGTGACGACCCGGCTGGGCGAGCATCACTTCCACATGACGACGACCACCGGCGGCGCGGCGCGCGTGGGTGTATTGCACCTCGGTCACCGAGCAGTGGGCGACGATCGCCCTGGCCGGGCCGAAGGCGCGCGAGCTGATGGCGGCGCTCGCGCCGAAGCTCGACCTTGGCGCCTTTGCGTTCATGAGCGTGCGCGACGTGACGCTCGCCGGCATGGAGGCGCGGGTCTTTCGCATCAGCTTCACGGGCGAGCTGTCCTACGAGGTCAACGTGCCCGGCGATCAAGGCCCGGCAATGTGGCAGGCGGTTATGGCCGCCGGAGAAAAGTACGGCATCACGCCGTACGGCACGGAAACCATGCATCTCCTGCGCGCCGAGAAGGGCTTCATCATCGTCGGCCAGGAGACCGACGGCACGGTGACGCCGCATGACCTCGGCCTCGAGCGGCTGGTCGCGATGGACAAGGACTTCATCGGCCGGCGCTCGCTCACCCGGCCCGACACGCGCCGGGCTGATCGAAAACAGCTGGTCGGCCTGTTGCCGGCCGATGAGCGCGAAGTGCTGCCCGAGGGGGCGCAGATCACCGAGGTCGATACGGCGCTGCCGCGCAGGCACGGCGGCAAGCCGATTCCGATGGTCGGCCATGTGACCTCGAGCTACTTCAGCCCGAACCTCGGGCGCTCCTTTGCACTCGCGCTGGTGCGGGGCGGCCGCACGCGTCTCGGCAGCGACCTGTACGTGCCGCTCGAAGGCCGCGCGGCGAAGGTGCGTCTGGTCGAGCCGGTGTTCATCAAATGATGCTTAGCCTGCGCGGCGCGGATGAGGGCTTCTTCGATGCCTGCGAGCGCGTGCTCGGCCTGCGGCCGCCGAGGACCCCGAACACGGTGGCCGCCGCGGCCGACGGCGCGATCTTCTGGCTCGGCCCGGACGAATGGCTCTACGACGGTGAACAAATGGTGACTGTCACCGATTTGCGTGCCGCGCTCGACGGTGTGCATAGCGCGGTCGTCGACGTCAGCGCCAGCCGCAAAAGCATCGTCGTGGCAGGCGAACGCGCGGAGCAAGTGATGGCCAAGGCGGCGACGCTCGACTTCACGCTCGCCGGCCTTCCGGTGGGTACTTGCGCGCAGACGAACATTGCGCGCACGCAGGGGCTGATCCATCGGCGCGCGGCGCAGGACTTCGTGATTTACGTGCGCCCGTCCTTCGAGCGCTATCTGCGTGCCTGGCTCGCGGACGCGGCGCGCGACTAGCCGTTGCGAAAGCGGTAGGGCTCGCGCTTGGGCTGGTAGGGCGGCGGCAGGCTGCGCTGCGGCCGCACCCTGACGCGCTCCTCGGCATTGACGAAGCCGAGCGAGAACGCGTCGCGGCCGGCGAGCTTCTCGCATTCCTGGTACGGCATCGTGCCGCGCGGCTCGGTGCCATCGCAGTAGTAGAGCGAGAAGCCGTAGTCGAGGTCGAACTGCAGGGGATCGAATGCGTAGAGCAGCGCCGCGCGGCGCTCGCCGCGCAGGAAGCGGTCGAGGATTTCGCGATCGATCTTGCCCTCGGTGCGCTCGATGATCCAGGCGCGCACCTGCGAGCGTCCGGTCTGGCTCGCTGCATTGGGGTCGAAGATGTTCTCGCTGAAGGCGCCGTGGAACGCGAGGTACATGACCTCCGGGCGCGGCGCGCGCGCGAAGTGCCGGCTCTTGCCGCCGAGGAAGATGAGCGTGCAGGCCGAGTAGCAGCGCCCGGCGACCACGGTGCGCAAGCCCGCGTCGCGAATTGCCTCGGCGATGCGGAAGGCGGTCCAACCGTCGCCGCCGGGCGAGTCGCGCAGCACGACCGTATCGATCTCGCGATGCTCGGCGAGCAGCTCGCGGAACTGGCCGAACTCGTAGCCCAGCACCTGGCCGCCGAGGTGCAGCTCGTTTCCCGAGATGCGCAGCTCCATCGCCTGCGCGAGCAGCGGCAGCAGCGCGAGCGCAAGCAGCGCGCGCTTCATGTCTCGCCGCCGAGAAGGCGCCGCAGCTCGTCGGCACGCTCGGGCGTAATGCGCCCGGCCTCGAGCACCAGCGGCAGGGAGCGCAGCGCCAGCAGGCAATAGAGCTCGCGCGAGCGCGGCTCGAGGCGCTCGAGCGCCGCCAGGTGGCGCTTCACGTTCTCGATATCGCCGCGCGCGATCGAGCCGGCCATGGCGCGCGCGATGCCGGAGTGCGCCATGGCATCGGTCGCGCCGCGCAGCAGTCCGAGCAGCGCCTGCGTCGCGTCCTCGGGTGGGATGCCGATGCGCCGCCAGATGTCCACGCCTTCGGCGACCAGCGCGCCGGCAAAGCCGGCAGCGAAGTGCGCCGCGCCGTGATAGGCAGCACGACCGCCCGGAGGAATGACCAGCGCGCGCGCGCCGAGCGCGCGCACCATGCCGCGCAGCATGCTCGCCAGCGGCTCGGCGGCTTCGATGCCGATCGCCGCGCCGGCAATGCTGCGCGAGGCGAGCTCCGGATCCGCGAACATGACGAGCGGATGAAAGCCGCCGATCGCCGCCCCGGCATCGGCCGCGGAATCGAGCACGCTCAGCTCCGTGGCGCCGGCGCAGTGCAAGGCCGCCTGTCCTTTGCGCCAACGGATGCTTTTGCAAACGGCGGCAATCGCGTCATCCGGCACGGTGAGGAAGACGATGTCGGACGCCTCGACGACGCGCTGCGCATCGCCGCGCGAGCGGCTGGCGACGCCCGCCACCGCATAGCCGGCGCGCGAGAGCGCGAGCGACAGCCCGCGACCGACGCGGCCTTCGCCGATGAAGCCCAGCCGTTCAGTCGCGATACGAGGGATCCTGCCGGTCGAGCACGCGCAGCAGCGCCGGCCACTCGAGGAGCCCGTAGCCGCTGCCCGCCTTCTGCGCGTCGCGCTTTACATGCGGGTTGGTGGCGCCCTCGTTGTCGAGCGTGATCTCCATGCCCGAGAGCGCCTCGGCAGTGTGCGCCACCACCTCGTCACCGGCGCGATGCGGCGGCCGGTTGCACGAGAGGATCTGCACCTGGACACGGCAGGCCTGCTCGAGCCAGTAGATCAGGTTGAACGCCTGCGGAATGCTCGGCGCGCACACCAAAAGCCCGTGGTTGCGCAGGATCATCGCGCTCTTATCGCCAAGATGCGCGACCAGCCGCCCCTTTTCGCCGCGGTTGAAGGCCGGTCCTTCGTAGTCGTGATACGCGAGGTGGCCGTGAAAGCGCATCGCCGTCTGCGAAAGCGGCAGCAGGCCCTCTTCCATCGCCGACACCGCGATGCCCGCCGGCGTGTGCGTGTGGATCACGCAGTGCGCGTCCTCGCGCGCCTCGTGCACGGCGCTGTGGATGATGTAGCCGGCCGCATTGACCGAATAGGGATGCTCGTCCTTGTCGATCACATTGCCGGCGAGATCCACCTTGATCAGGCTGGAGGCAGTCACTTCCTCATACAGCATGCCGTAGGCATTGATGAGGATGTGATGCTCAGGGCCCGGCACGCGCGCCGTGATGTGGTTGTAGATGAGGTCGGTCATGCCGTAGCGCGCCACCAGCCGGTAGGACGCCGCGAGGTTGACGCGCGTGTCCCATTCCTCAGCGCTGACGCGCTCGCGCAGCGTGCGAATCGCCGGCTTGTTCACGGCGCTACTGCTTACCCGCCGCCTTCTTGCCTGCGGCGCCCGGCGCGCCGCTTTCCTGCGGCCAGTAGTAGTTCGCGGCGAACGAGTACGGCGGGAACATGTAGCGCTTCGCCGGCACCACCTTGGCCGCATACTCGCGCTGCGAGGCGTAGACCTTCTTGAAAGTCGGGTTCTTGGCCGAGTTCTCGGCGGCCACCTCATCCCAGGCCTTGAGGGATGCGAGAAGGATGTCGGGCGGCGTACGGCGAATTTGCACGCCGTGCTTCTTGATCATCTCCTCGATCGCGTCCGCGTTCTGCTTCTGCCATTGGGTGATCCAGGTGATGAAGGTGTCCTTGACGGCCGAGTTCACCGCTTCCTGCTGCTGCGGCGTGAACGTCTTCCACACATCGAGGTTGAAGCCGAGCTCGCCGACGGAGTTGTTCTCGTGCATGCCGGGCGTGTAGTGATACTTGAAGACGCTCGGCAGTCCCAGGCGCAGGTCCTCGACGCCGCCGACCCATTCAGCGCAATCGATGACGCCGCGCTGTGCCGCGGGGACGATTTCGCCGCCCGCCATGTTGACGACGCTCTGCCCGAGCTTCGCATAGACCTCGGCGTTCAGGCCGGTCTGGCGGCACTTCATGCCTTTGAAGTCGGCGACCGACTTGAGCGGCTTCTTGAACCAGCCGAACGCCTGCGG
>JAEKLK010000124.1 GCA_019509895.1 Betaproteobacteria bacterium
CGAAAGCGGGGACCCCGTCTGTTCTTTTTATGACATGGATAAACTTCTAAACGGGGTCCCCGCTTTCGCGGGGACGACGGCGGGTCAGCGATAGCTATGGCCGAAGTCGATTCCGCCGCGCGCTGCGTCTGGGACTTCACCACCGGCGACGCGCGGCGTTTCTGCGACCGGCTGGCGCTGGTGATCGACACCGGCGAAGATTTCCAGAAGCGGGGCATCGCGTGCGATTTCGTGCTGCTGCTGCACGGCGCGGCGACGCAGTTCGGCGCCCGCACGCTGAGCGGCACGAAGTTCGACAAGCCCGATGCCGCCGATCTCGCGCCGGCGCACGCGCTCTTGCGGCGCTTCGCGCGCATGGGCGGACGCATCGTCGTGTGCGGCATCGCCATGGAACGCTCGGCCATCGCCGAAGACAACCTGTTCGACGGCGCCACCATCGAGCGCAATGTCTTCGTGAGCTCGGTGGCGCTGCAGAACCAAGGCTACGCCTACATGCCGATCGCCTGAGGCATGAAAGTCTGCATCGTCTCCGATAGCCACGACCGCGCCGACCCGCTGGCGGCGGCGGTGCGCACGGCGGCGGCGGCGGGCGCTCAGGCGGTGATCCACTGCGGCGACGTCATCGGCACGCAGACCCTGCGCGCGGCACTCGCCGTCGGCCTCACCACCCACGTGATCCACGGCAACAATTTGGGCGACCCGGTGTCGCTCTCGCGCTGGGCGCGCGACAGCAAGGGGCAGCTGCACTATCACGGGCCGGATGCGCGCCTCGAGTTGGGCGGCAAGCGCGTCTTCGTAGTGCATTACCCGGAGTACGGCTACGCCATGGCCTGCACCGGCGACTGGGACCTCGTGTGCTGCGGCCATTCCCATGAAGCCGGGGTACGGCAGGTCGCCAATGTCAAAGGCGGCAAGACCTGGCTGGTGAATCCCGGCACCGTCGCCGGCCTGGCGGCACCTGCGACCTGGGTGCTGGCCGATCTTGCTGCAATGCAGTTCGATACGCGCTTTCTATAGCGGCATAGTCCTTTTTTAGCCGGCTGTCCGGCGCGCGCTCCTAGAATCGGCCGCGAGGAGGAGCGATGCTCGCGACCAATCCGTTTGCCGCGCTATCGGCGTTCATTCCGCCGGGTGCCATGCAGGCTTACCTGGTGCTCATGATCGTGCTCGTGGCGGCCGGCACGATCTTCGACATCGTGCACAAGGGCAGCGCCCGCTACTTCTTCGACAACTGGCGCCGCACCAAGGGCAAGGCGCGCAAAGTCAGTGGCGGTGAAATGCTATCGCTCGCCGCGCAGACCGCCGTGGTCGACGTGCTTGCGTCCGGCGAGTTCTGCAGCATGCGGCGCCGCATCGCGCACCTCCTGACGATGTACGGTTTCATCCTTTACGTCGTCGCCACCGCGGTCATGGTGTTCCGCTATCCCACCCCGGCAACGCCGACGCCCGATGCCTGGCCGCATCTGTGGTGGCTCGGCGCGGTGATGGTGCTCGTCGGCGGCTACTGGTTCTGGTTCTTCATCCGCGTCGACGTCGCCGCCGAAGGCAGCTCTCCGTTCCGCGTGATGCGCGCCGATCTCTTCGTGCTTTCGCTCGTCGTGAGCGTGACGCTCGGCGTCATCTGGGCCTGGGCGCAGGCGAGCGGCAGCGCTGGATCGATGGTCTGGTTTGCGCTGTACATCCTCGCCACGACGGTGCTCTTCGGCTCGGTGCCGTGGTCGAAATTCGCGCACATGTTCTTCAAGCCGGCGGCGGCGTTCGAGAAGCGCGTTGCCAACGCCGACGGCACGCGGGCGAACCTGCCGGCGCCGGCCGACAAGCCGGAGCAGTTCGGCAGCGCGCGTACCGCGCCGCGCCACTACTAGGAGAAGAGCGATGCCCACCTTCGTCTACATGACCCGGTGCGACGGCTGCGGCCACTGCGTCGACATCTGCCCCTCGGACATCATGCACATCGACAAGACCTACCGGCGTGCCTACAACATCGAGCCGAACATGTGCTGGGAGTGCTACTCGTGCGTGAAGGCCTGCCCGCAGAACGCGATCGATGTGCGCGGCTACGCCGACTTCGCGCCGCTCGGGCACAGCGTGCGCACGCTGCGCGAGGAGGCGAAGGGCACCATCTCCTGGCGCCTCAAGTTCCGCGACGGCCGCGAGAAGAACTTCGTCTCGCCGATCCGCACGACGCCCTGGGGAACGATCAAGGGGCCGGCCGATTACCCGGCGCCGCGCGCGCAGGACCTCGCCTCGCAGGAGCTGGCGCACGAGCCCGACTCGCTCAAGATTCCCGGCGGCCTGCCGACCCTCACTCCGAGTCGCATGAAGCGCAAGGTGGCGTGATGGGCCTCTTCGGCGGCAGGAAAACCGTGTTCGTCGACGCCGACATCCTGGTGATCGGCGGCGGCATGGCGGGCTGCGGCGCGACCTACGAGTCGCGCTACTGGGGCCGCGACCTGAAGATCGTCTGCGTCGAGAAAGCGAACATCGAGCGCAGCGGCGCCGTCGCGCAGGGCTTGTACGCGATCAACTGCTACATGGGCATGCAGTGGGATGAGAACCAGCCCGAGGACCATGTGCGTTATGCGCGCAACGACCTGATGGGCCTGGTGCGCGAGGATCTCGGTTACGACATCGCGCGGCACGTCGACGGCACGGTGCACAAGTTCGAGGAGTGGGGCCTGCCGATCATGCGCGACCCGAAGACCGGCCGCTACCAGCGCGAAGGCAAGTGGCAGATCATGATCCACGGCGAGAGCTACAAGCCGATCGTGGCCGAGGCGGCGCGCAAGGCCGCGACCGACGTCTACAACCGCATCATGGTCACGCACCTGCTGATGGACACGACGAAGCCGAACCGCGTCGCCGGCGCCGTCGGCTTCAACGTGCGCACCGGCGACTTCCACGTGTTCCGCGCCAAGGCGGTGATCGTCTCAGCCGGCGGCGCTTCGCACATCTTCAAGCCGCGCGCAGTGGGCGAGGGCATGGGCCGCACCTGGTACGCGCCCTGGTCGAGCGCCTCGGCCTACGGCCTGCCGATCCTGGTAGGCGCCAAGATGACGCAGATGGAGAACCGCATCGTCCTCACCCGCTTCAAGGACGGGTATGGCCCGGTGGGCGCGTATTTCCTCCATCTGAAGACATATACGGAGAACGGCTACGGCGAGGAGTACGAGAAGCGCTGGTACGAGGACACCAAGGCGCTGGTCGGCGACTACGTCGACCGCCATCCCGTGCCGACCTGCCTGCGCAATCATGCGCTGCTCAAGGAAGTCGCGGCGGGCCGCGGGCCGATCCGCATGGTGACCAAGGAAGCGTTCCAGGATCCGCACAAGGAAACCGTCGGCTGGGAGAACTTCCTCGGCATGACCATCGGCCAGGCGGTGGTGTGGGCCTCGCAGAACATCGATCCCAAGTACACCAATCCGGAATTGACGACCTCGGAGCCCTACGTCATGGGCTCGCATGCGACCTGTTCAGGCGCCTGGGCGAGCGGCCCGGAGGACTATGCCCCGGCCGATTACCAATGGGGCTACAACCGCATGATGACGGTCGACGGCCTTTTCGGCGCCGGCGACACCATCGGCGGCACCGCACACAAGTTCTCCTCGGGCTCCTTCACCGAAGGCCGCATCGCAGGCAAGGCGGCGGTCAAGTACGTTCAGGACCTGAAGAACGGCCAGCCGCAGGTGAGGGAGCAGGAGTACCGCGACCTCGAGCGCGAGATCTACCAGCCGCTCGAGAACTTCCGCGTCGGCCGCAACGAGATCGTCGGCGGCACGGTATCGCCGAGCTACCTGCTGCCGATCCACGGGCTGCAGCGGCTGGAAAAGATCATGGACGAGTACGTCGGCGGCATCAGCACGACGTACATGACCAACGGCAAGCTGCTCGAGCGCGGCCTCGAGCTCCTCACCATGCTCAAGGAGGACATGAGCCACATGGCCGCCGAGGACCTGCACCAGCTGCAGCGCGTGTGGGAGCTGCACCATCGCCTGATCGCTTCGGAGTCAGTGACGCGCCACACGATGTTCCGCGAAGAAACACGCTGGCCGGGCTACTACTACCGCGGCGACCATCCGAGGCTGGATGACGAGAACTGGCACTGCTTCACCCTCTCGCGCTACGACCGCAAGAGCGGCGAGTGGGCCATGGAGAAGGCGCCGGTCTACCACATCATCGACTGAGCACCAGGTTGTCGTCCCCGCGCAGGCGGGGACCCCGTTTGGCAATTCGGGCTCCGTCCCTGATTTAATTCGGGCTCCGTCCCCGAATTCGCACAGTGCGTGCCCTCTCCCGCTGCAGCCGTTCCACCGTCACGCCGAGCATAGCCAGCGCGCATTGCGGGAACGCGAGCACGAATTGCCGGAAGCGCGGATAGTCGAGCGTTAGCACCTCACTCCGGTTGATGGCGTACAGCGTGGCGGTACGGCGCGCGTCGGGCGTGACCAGGCCGTACTCTCCCATCACCGATCCTGGGCCCGCGGTGGCGAGCGTCGATG